>NZ_JBHVKJ010000018.1:0-89721 GCF_042798275.1 Nocardioides sp. NPDC057767
CCCCTTGGGATGAAGATCGACGGGGCATAACAAACTAATTCGTCGACTATGACACACTGTTGAGTTCTCAAGAATCACACGCACACCGGTAGATTCCGAAACATCCGTTTCTTGCCAGTCCGGTGACTGCTTTATTCGCTTTATGTTCTGCTTTGTTCTTCGTGCTGAACCCTACCAGGCTCTCTTTCGCTTAAGCAATTCGGCGCTTTCGCGCTTTCCTTACCAGCTCCAGACCCTCTGGCCGGTTCTGCCTCGCAGACTTTATCAGAGCCACTCTCGCTTTTCCAACTCGGCGCTTTCGCGCTTTCCGCCGGATCAGCAGCTGTATCTCTGCTTTGTCTTTCCGGACTTTAGCGGAGTTTTTCTCGCTTTCGCAATTCGGCGCGTTCCGCACCTTTTCGCTGAAAGCTCGAAGCTTTATCCGCTTCAGTCCTGGAGGACTTTAGTGGCTTTCGCTCTAATCACCAATTCGGGAAACCCGGGTGTTTATCGCTTAAACCTGCCCACCCATGACCGCGCCCATCTGGTTGAACCAGATCCGGCTGAGGTTCTGTCGTCGATTCGAAGATCGACATCTAGAACACCCTGGCTCGAGCGATGCTCGAAGAGTGGAGGTGGCCGCTCCGGGGCCGGAAGCCCGCCCGAAGACTCGCGCTTGCTTCCCGCCGCACCCTGGCGACTCGGAGAACACTACACACACCCTGACGCCGTTTCAAATCGCCAGGGCAACTTTTTTCGTGCGATGTTCTGGCACCCACTCTAGACCCCCGGACAAGGCCCCGTGCCCGTTTGCCGCACACGGCCGCGAGGCTCCGTCGCCTCTCGGTCAGGCGGGCGTGAAGAGCTCGACGGCGTTGCCGGCCGGGTCCTCGATCACGGCCTGCGTGCCTCCCCGGCCGTCGATGCGGCTGGTGCGGACCTGAGCGCCCGCCTCGGTCAGACGTCGGAGCTCTTCGTCCACATCGGCCACCTCCAGCTGGATACGGCTCCAGCCACCAGGGCTGGGCACCCTCCCGTCGTCGGCCGCCTGCCCGGCGCCGCCGGCACCTGGGCTGTTCAGCATCAGTCTCAGGCCGTGCCCCTCGAGCATCGCGAACCCGCCGGCTCTGGGCCCGACGTCCTCGAAGCCGAGCTCGCGATAGAAGGCGACCGCCGCAGGGACGTCGTCGACGATGTAGCGGAATCCGGGAGGCATCTCTTTCTCCTTTCTGCAACAGTACTGTTGCATAGTAGGCTCCTGGCATGGCTTCTCGTCAAGGGCGAACGGACCCTCGGGTGGTGCGCAGCCGCGAAAGAGTGCTCGAGGCGGCGCTCGCAGAACTCGCCGAGCGGGGCTACGGCGGATTCAGCATCGATGGCGTGGCGACCCGTGCCGGTGTCGCGCGAAGCACCATCTACCGACTCGGCCACGATCGGCTCAGCCTCATCGCTGCCGCGATGGAGACGCTCAACGTGCAGCCGCGCCCCGAGGCCGGTGGTCAGGACCCGCGGGGCGACGTGGTCGCCATCGTCAGCCACCTCGCCTCCGCCATGCAGTCGTCCCTGATGTCCGACTGCCTTCCCGCGGTGCTCGACGGCGCCGAGCGCGACGCAGGACTACGGGAGCTGCATCACCGTTACAGCGCGCAGCGGCGTACGCGACTGGTCGAAGCGCTCGCCCGGCTGAAGGAGTCGGGACAGGATGTCGGGGACCCGGAGCGGGCGGCGGAGGCGTTGGCCGGGGCGGTGTTCTACCGGCGGCTGATGACGCCGGCGCCGCTGCGTACGGACGAGGTCGAGGGGTTGGTGGCGACCGTCCTCGGAGAACGGTGACCGAAAGGGCGAGTCGGCGTCAGCGGGGTAACGGACCGGTGTAGGCCTGTCGTGCGGTCTCCACGGCGGGCATGTTGGCTTCCGACCAGTTCCCGACGGCGGCGAAGACCGGCTGGAGACTGCGGCCGAGGTCGGTGATGTCGTACTCCACCCGCGGCGGGACCTCGGCGTGGTAGCGGCGCTCGACGAGGCCGTCGCGCTCGAGCTGGCGCAGGCGCTGGGTCAGCACCTTCGACGAGATCGTGCCCAGGCGGCGCTCCAGCTCCACGAAGCGCTGGGTGCCGTACTCGTGCAGGGCCCACAGGATCGGCGTGGTCCACCGGCTGAAGATCAGCTCGACCGCCGGCGCGATCGGGCATGCCTCCACCGGCTCGTCGGTGCTCGGGTGCCAGGTCATGTCGCTCCGATACTTACCTTGGGGAACCCACTGTATCGAGGGATCTAACGTCGGTGCGAACGCAGATCCGCACCTGAATGGAGACCACGATGATCGTCATCACCGGAGCGACCGGAAACGTCGGGCGGCCGCTCGTCGAGCTGCTCACCGAGGCCGGGCACACCGTCACGGCCGTCTCGCGCGGGACGTCGGCGCCGCTGCCGGCACGGGCTGGAGTCACCTCCGCAGTGGCCGACCTCGCCGACGTCTCGACCCTGGCCCCGTCCCTGGCGGGTGCCGATGGGCTCTTCCTGCTGGTCAGCGGCGCCGGCGCTCACGTCGACGGCCCGGCCCTGATGAAGCATGCGGAGGCGGCAGGCGTACGCCGGGTCGTGCTGCAGTCCTCGCAGGCCGTCGGCACGCGGCCGGGAGCGCCGTCGCACGCGCCACTCGTCGAGCTCGAGGAGGCGGTGCGGGGCTCGGCGATGGAGTGGACGATCCTGCGACCGGGCGGCTTCGCGAGCAACGCGCTCGCCTGGGTTCCGATGGTCAAGGAGATGAATGCCGTCCGTGCGCCGTTCGGTGACGTGGCGCTCCCCGTGGTCGACCCGCTCGACATCGCCGAGGTCGCCGCGGCGGCGCTGACCGAGGACGGTCATGCCGGGAGGACGTACGAGATCACCGGGCCGGTCGCGATCACGCCTCGCGATCAGGTCGCGGAGATCGCGGCGGCGACCGGGCGACCGCTCGAGTTCGTCGAGCTGACCCCGGAGGCGGCGTTGCGCCAGATGGCTGCGTTCATGCCGCCGGCGGTCGCCGAGGGGACGCTCGCGATCCTCGGGCACCCGACCGACTCCGAGCGGGCGGTCAGCCCGCGCGTAGAGGAGGTCCTGGGCAGGCCGGCCCGTGGCTTCGGGGAGTGGGCGCGGCGGTTCGCCGCAGCGTACGGGGCCTGAGATCAGCGGCCGGCGGCGCCGAGCTCCTTCAGCTCGGCGCCGTCGATGCGGTGGACCTCCCACTCGTCCTGCGGGACCGAGCCGAGGGAGCGGTAGAAGGCGATCGACGGCTCGTTCCACTTCAGCACCCACCACTCCAGGCGGCGCCAGTCGTTCTCGACGCAGATCTCGGCGAGACGTACGAGCAGGGCCTTGCCGGCGCCGGCGCCGCGGTGCTCCGGGTCGACGAAGAGGTCCTCGAGCCAGATGCCGTTGCGGCCGGTCCAGGTGGAGAAGGTGACGTACCAGACCGCCATGCCGATGACGGTGCCGTCGCTCTCGGCGATCAGGCAGTGGGTGGTCGGGGTGCCCGATCCCGGGAAGAGAGCCGCGGTGAAGTCGGCCTCCGTGGCCTCGACCGCGTCGGGCTCCTTCTCGTAGACGGCCAGGGCGTGGACGAGGCGGAGGATCTCGGGTACGTCGGTGGGCACTGCATCGCGGATGGTGACGGTCACGGTGCCGATCCTAGAGCTACTGACGAGTTGGGGAACACGTGTTCTAGCGAGACACGGATGCAATGGCGGTGCAACAAATCCTCTTTACCTTGCGAGGTGCCCCCAACAGATTGGAACCCCGCATGACTCAGTCACGTCGGAACTTCCTGCGCAACGTCGGCCTCGCCGGCGGAGCAGGCGTCATGTTGCACAGCATGGGTGCCCTCGGGCTCACCTCCGCCCACGCCGCGGAGACGCCCGATTTCACTCCCCCCAAACCCGCGGATCTCGCCCGGGCAGGCAGCAAGTCGGTCGTCGTCCTCGGCGGTGGCATCGCCGGGCTGACCGCTGCGTACGAGCTGCTCAAGGGCGGCTACCGGGTCACCGTGCTCGAGGGACGCGACCGGCCCGGTGGCCGCAACTTCACCGTGCGTGGCGGCACCCGCGTGACCGATCTGAAAGGGGTCACCCAGGTCGCCGGCTTCTCCCAGGGCCAGTACATGAACGCGGGGCCCGGGCGGCTACCGCAGAGCCACATCACGCTCGACTACTGCAAGGAGCTCGGCGTCCCGATCGAGGCGTTCACCAACCAGAACGCCAACGCACTGCTCTACTACCCGGGCGACCACGGCATCGGCGCGGTGCAGATGCGCCAGGCGAAGGCGGACACCTACGGCTATGTCTCCGAGCTGCTCGCCAAGGCGACCGACAAGGGCGCCCTGGACGAGGAGCTGACCGCGGCCGACAAGGACGCGCTGATCGCGTTCCTGAGGAGCTTCGGAGACCTCGGCACCAAGGCGGAGGGGTACGCCTACACCGGCTCCAGCCGCGCGGGCTACACCGTCGAGCCTGGCGCCGGCCAGGAGTCCGGCACCGAGGTGGCGCCCCACGCGATGAGCGCGGTCCTCGCCTCCGGGCTGGGGCAGTACTTCTCCTTCGAGTTCGGCTACGACCAGGCGATGATGATGTATCAGCCGGTCGGCGGCATGGACGCGATCCCGAAGGCCTTCGCCAAGGCCATCGGGGCGCGCAACATCCGCTACGGGGCCGAGATCGTCGAGTGGAACAACACCTCGACCGGTGTCTCCGTCGCCTACAAGGCTCGCGGGCGGATCGAGGTCGTCGAGGCGGACTTCGCGATCAACTGCATGCCGCCGCAGATCGCCGCCAAGATCCCGCACAACCTCGGCGCCGACATCACCGCGAGCCTGAAGTCCTTCGGGCCGTCGAACGCGGGCAAGATCGGGATCGAGTACGACCGGCGGTGGTGGGAGGAGGACTTCCGCATCTACGGCGGGATCACCAACACCCGCCTCGATCTGCGCAACATGTGGCACCCGTCGTACGGGTTCAACGGGGAGAAGGGCACGATGATCGGCTACTACAACACCGGGAGCGCGGCCGACACCTACGGCGCGCTCAGTCCCGCCCAGCGGCTCTCCCGTGCTGTCGACATGGGCAAGCAGATCTTCGGGGACGTCTACGGCAAGGGCATCACCGCCTCCTACAGCCAGGACTGGAAGTCGCAGAAGTTCTCCGAGGGAGCCTGGGCCTACTCGACGACCGCCGACACCGATCCGCTCTACACGCGGCTGCTGGACGCCACCGGCAACACGTACTTCGCCGGCGACCACCTCAGTCATGCGGTCGCCTGGCAGCACGGAGCGATCACGGCCGCCCGGGCAGCCGTCGAGAAGCTGCACGCGCGGGTGACGGCCTGATGTCGCCGCGTACGAAGGTGGTGGCCGTGGTCGGCCTGACCGCGGCTCTGGTCGCTCCGACGGCGGCGGTCGCCGGGAGCAGATGGTCAGACTTCCCGCCGCGTGGTGGGGAGACGATCTCGGTGCTGCCCGCTGGCCAGGACAACCCGTCGATCGCCAACGGGGTCGCGATCGGACCGAAGGCCGCGATCCACAAGACCAGCGGGCTCGGTCCGTCCCGGCTCAACACCGGGGCGAGCGGCGAGGCGGCCTACATCGACACCGCGGTGTTCCCGGGTGGTGAGCTGCCGCCGGGCGTGACCATCACCGAGGCTCAGGGGATCAACGTGCTGCGCCGGATCGGGGAGAACCTCGAGGCGGCCGGGCTCTCCTACCAGGACGTGATCACGATGCGCGTCTTCCTGCAGAACCCGGCGGGCGAGGCGAAGATGGACTTCGCGGGCTGGAACCGGGCCTATCGACAGTTCTTCGCGAACACGTCGGTCTCGACCGGCGAGGTCGTACCGGTGCCGCTGGGAACCGCTGCGCCCGCAGCTCCGATGGTCACCAATCCGGCGCGGCCGTCGCGATTCGCGCTCGAGATCGAGAACCTGCCGGTGGACGGCTGGCTCGTCGAGGTGGAGGTCGACGCGGCCTATCCGGTGAAGAGGAAGTAGGCCTCGAACACAGAGATCGCCCTCCTCGAGCAGTGCTCGGGGAGGGCGATCTCTTGTCAGCTCAGACCGAGGTCAGAGCTTGGCAAGCTTGGGGAAGGGGCTGGGAATGCGAACCAGCTGGGGACCGAAGTCGACAGTGACTGCGGCCGTTTCCTTGTTGACGACCCGACCCAGGCCGAATGAGTCGTGGGAGACCAGGTCTCCGGACTCGAACTGCTCAATGACCGGCTCGGGATCAGTCTTGAACGGACTCGCGGCGAAGTGTCGCCGCCGGGGGGTTGAGGTAGTCATCCCTTCGAGTATGTGGCCTACCACACGCATATGGGAAGCAACAGATTGGGTACAAAGACCCATCAGGACGGTTCCCTCAGGCGGGCGTGTAGTCGGACTTCTGATAGCTGGCGCTGCGTCGGTAGCGGGCCGAGATGCTGGGCCAGTTGGTGGTGATTCGGCCGTTCTTCTCCCGATACCAGGAGGAGCACTTGCTCCAGACGCTGTCGGCCAGCTGGTCCTGGACCCGGGCGTCGTAGGCCTCCTCGACCTCCGCCCGCACCTCGAGCGGACCGGCATCGGAGATGTGGTCGGCGTAGCGGCCGAGGTAGCGGGCCTGGGTCTCCAGGAAGTAGATGATCGAGCCGCCGCCGGTGTTGGTGTTGGGGCCGTACATGATCAGCAGGTTGGGGAACCCGGGGACGGTCATGCCGTGGTAGGCGTGGGCGCCGTCCTTCCAGTGGGTGTGCAGGTCACGGCCCTGGGTGCCGGCGATCGTCATCGGGGCGAGGAAGTCGGTGGCCCTGAACCCGGTGCCCCAGATGATCACGTCGACCTCGTGGTGCCGGCCGTCGGCGGTCGTGACGCCGGCCGGGGTGATCTCGGTGATGTTCTCGGTGATCACGTCGACGTCGGGCTGGGCGAGGGCCGGCAGGTAGTCGTCGGCGAAGAGGACGCGCTTGCAGCCGAACGGGTAGTCGGGCCAGACCTTCTCGAAGAGCCCCGGCTTCGCCGCGGTCTGCGCCTTCATGTGCCGCTTGGACCAGGTGCGCATCACCGCGGAGAGCGGCTTGATGTGGAAGGTCGTGGTCAGCCATTCGGCCTGGGTCCAGATCTTCGCGCGGTCGAGCAGCTGCGGGAGGCGCCGGGCGGGGTCGGTGCGCTCGAAATCCTTGCGCGGGACGATGTAGGGCGCCGAGCGCTGGAAGAGGAGCACCTTCGCCGCGTCCTTCCGCACCTCGGGGACGAACTGGATCGCGCTGGCACCGGTGCCGATCACCGCGACCCGCTTGCCGGCGAGGCTCAGCTCGTGGTTCCACTCGGCGGAGTGGAAGGCCTCGCCGCGGAACGTCTCCGTGCCGGAGATGCTCGGGATCGAGGGCCGCGAGAGCTGGCCGACGGCCGGTACGAACAGGTCGACCGTCTCGGTCTCCCCCGTGCTCAGATCGAGCTGCCAGGTCTTCGCCTCGTCGTCCCAGCGGGCGGCGATCACCTCGGTGTGGAACCGGATGTGGCGGCGTACGTCGTACTTGTCGACGACCTTGTGGATGTAGTCGAGGATCGCCGGCTGCCGGGAGAACTTGTGGGGCCAGTGCGGGTTGGGCTCGAAGGAGAAGGAGTAGAGGCTGGAGGGTACGTCGCAGGCGGCTCCCGGATAGGTGTTCTCGCGCCAGACGCCACCGACGTCGCCGGCCTTCTCGAACACGACGATGTCGTCGTGACCACGCTTCTTGAGCTCGATCGTGGCGGCCAGGCCGCCGAAGCCGGTGCCGATGACTGCGATGCGCAAGAGATCCTCCGAGGAACGGGAGCGTGATGTGACCTGGACCATACCGGGAGAATGTGAATCTGCGCGCGGGCTCGACCGAACCGTAAGAAAGGTAAGAACTGAGACCTCCTCTCGTCACTGGGCTTAGGGTCGGCTAACCTAATCTCATGATCGTCTGCCAGTGCCGAGTCGTCACCGACCGTGACGTCGACGCCGCGCTGGCCGACGGAGCCCGCACGGTCAGCGCGATCTGCCGCTCCACGGGCGCCGCCCAGGACTGCGGCTCGTGCATCTTCTCGGTGAAGAAACTCGTCACCAGGCACCTCGAGCAGGAGTGCTCGCACCTCGCGGCCGACGGCGCCGCCAGCTGACGCAACCGATCGCAAACTGAGTCTGTCCTCACTCCCGGGGTGCCGTGCGAGTATCGGGACAGATCCCGTTACCGGAGGTGCGTCATGCAGCCAGTCGATCCACGCGTCGTCGAGCTCCTCAACGAGGCACTCACGTTCGAGCTCACCGTCACCAACACCTATTTCCTGCATGCCCGGATGCTCGACAACTGGGGCCTGCCCAAGCTCGGCAAGGTGTTCTACGACCTCTCCATCGACGAGATGCGCGACGCGGACGACCTGATCAACCGGATCCTGATGTTCGACGGCCACCCGAACGTGCAGCGGCTCAACGCGATCCAGGTCGGCGAGACGGCGCAGGAGATGCTCACCCTCGCCCTGGAGAGCGAGCGGGCCGCGGTGGCGCAGTTCAATGCCGGCGGCGACGAGTGCCACCGGCTCGGGGACCACGGCACCGCTGCCGTCTTCGAGGAGATGGTCCGCGACGAGGAGAAGCACGCCGACTGGTTCGAGTCCCAGCTCGACGCCATCGACCGCGTGGGCCTCCAGCAGTATCTGGCCCAGCACGTCGCTGCGGGCGAAGGCCCCGGCTGAGCCGGGACCTCACCACACTGTCTCAGGCCTCTGCCTCAGGCGGGCACCATGTCGTCGATGCAGAGGATGTTGTCCTCGCTGTCCTTGAACCAGGCGGCGTGCCCGGCCGTGCCCATCCCGGCGACGTCTCCGTCCCAGGTCACGCCCGGCATGTCGTAGTGCTCGAAGCTGATGCCCTTGGCTCCGAGGTCGTCGACCTCCTTGCGGACGTCGGCGACGTGGAACTGGGCGATCGTGTGCCCGGCCTTGCCTGCCTGATCGGTCTCGTAGAGGTGGAAGGACGTCCCACCGGACGTCGTGTAGATCAGCCCGCCGGGGTCCTCGTCGGCCGGCTCCAGCCCGAGCTTGTCGGCGTAGAAGCGTCGCGCCCGCTCGAGGTCGGCGGCCGGGATGTTCGCCATCACCCTGCTGTCGTTCAACATCACGGCCTCCTCAGGCGCTCTCGAACCAGGGGCGGTGCAGGTCGTAGAAGGTCGCGCCCTTCATCGCGTAGTCGAGCTCGCGGCGTACGTCCTCCGGGGGCTCGACCTTCTCGCGCTCGCGCGCCTCGTCCTCGCTGGTGAAGGCGACGGTCTCGATGAAGCTGCCGTCGGGCTCGATCGCGAGGGTGCCGCCGAGGATGTCGGGGCGCGCCTCGTGCAGCTGGGTGGTGTCGGCCATCATCGCCTTGAGCCGGCTGGGGTCGTCGACGCGGCCACGGATGATCTGCACGAAGCCGGCGTCGTCGGAGCCGCCGTCGAACAGCAGCGTGACGTCGTCGCAGTCGTGGAACTCCATCGGCCCGTCCATGACCTCGGTCATCTTCGCCGCCCACTCCCCCTGCTCGGGGCGGTCGGAGTTGGCCATCGCCGCCTCGCGGGACTCGAACCGGACCACGCCGATGAACTGGTTGTCGTCGGTGAATCCGTAGGTGCCGCCGAGCCAGCCGGTCGCTCCCGGAGCCAGGTCACGGCGCCACTCGTCGAGCAGCTGGTGGGCTTCGTCCTGGCGCGTGCAGGGCGCCTGGATCATCTGGATGAACATTGCTGCCTCCTCGGTCGTCGGTATGCCAACGGACCGGTCGAGGCAGGTCCGGGCCCCGGCCGGGCCCATTCGCAACGTACGTCGGCCGGGGCGCCGCACACATACCCCAAACAGGGCGTTTTCAGTCGACGTCGACCCAGTTCAGCGTGCGGTCCACGGCCTTGCGCCAGCCCGCGTATCCCGCCTCGCGCTGCTCCTCGTTCCAGGCCGGCTTCCAGCGCTTGGACTCGTTCCAGTTCTGGCGCAGCTCGTCGGTGTCCTTCCAGAACCCGACGGCGAGCCCGGCCGCGTAGGCGGCTCCGAGCGCGGTCGTCTCGGCGACCACCGGACGGCTGACCTCGACGCCGAGGACGTCGGCCTGGATCTGCATGCACAGCTCGTTGACGGTGACACCGCCGTCGACCTTGAGGACCTCGAGGCGTACGCCGGAGTCCTTCTCCATCGCGTCGGCGACGTCGCGGCTCTGGTAGCAGATCGACTCCAGGGTCGCCCGGGCGATGTGGCCGCTGGTGTTGAACCGGGACAGGCCGACGATCACGCCGCGGGCGTCCGAGCGCCAGTAGGGGGCGAAGAGACCGGAGAAGGCGGGGACGAAGTAGACCCCGCCGTTGTCCTCGACCTCCTTGGCGAGCGTCTCGGACTGGGAGGCGTTGCTGATCACCCGCAGCTGGTCGCGCAGCCACTGGACCGCGGATCCGGTGACGGCGATCGAGCCCTCCAGGGCGTACGTCGGGGGCTGGTCGCCGAACTGGTAGCAGACCGTGGTGAGGAGGCCGTTCTCGGAGCGGACGAGCTCCTGGCCGGTGTTGAGCAGGAGGAAGTTGCCAGTGCCGTAGGTGTTCTTGGCCTCGCCGGCGTCCAGGCAGACCTGGCCGACCATCGCGGCCTGCTGGTCGCCGAGGATGCCGGTGATCGGGATCTCGCCCTTGAGGGGTCCGTGCGCGAGCGTGGTGCCGTAGGCCTTCGGCTCCGAGGAGGGCCGGATCTCGGGGAGCATCTGGCGCGGGATGTCGAAGAAGCCGAGCAGCTCGTCGTCCCAGTCGAGGGTCTCCAGGTTCATCAGCATGGTGCGGCTGGCGTTGGTGACGTCGGTGACGTGCACGCCGCCGTTGGGTCCGCCGGTCAGGTTCCAGACGACCCAGCTGTCGGTGGTGCCGAAGATGGCGTCACCGCTCTCCGCGGCCTCGCGGACGCCGTCGACGTTCTCCAGGATCCACTGGATCTTGCCGCCGGCGAAGTAGGTCGCCGGCGGGAGGCCGGCCTTGCGGCGGATGATGTCGCCGCGCTCGTCCCGGTCGAGCGCGGAGGCGATCCGGTCGGTGCGGGTGTCCTGCCAGACGATCGCGTTGTAGTAGGGCCGGCCGGTCTTCCTGTTCCACACGACGGTGGTCTCGCGCTGGTTGGTGATGCCGAGCGCGGCGATGTCCTTGTCCGTGAGTCCCTTGCGGCCGAGCGCGGTCTGGATGACCGAGCTGGTGCGCTCCCAGATCTCCACCGGGTTGTGCTCCACCCAGCCCGCCTGCGGCATGATCTGCTCGTGCTCGAGCTGGTGGCGGGCCACCTCGTTGCCGCCGTGGTCGAAGATCATGCAACGGGTGCTGGTGGTGCCTTGGTCGACGGCTGCGACGTAGTCGGGCATGTCGGTCCTTTCGGGTTCTTGCTGTCTAGGGGTGTCGGGGCGATCGGTGGTCAGGCGGCGGCAGGCAGGTCGCTGGTCTCCTCAGCCTCCTCCTCGGCGGGCAAGAAGCGTGCGATCAACACCTTGTACGCTCCGGCACCGATGAGTCCACCGACAAGCGGGGCGAGGATCGGGATCCAGAAGTAGAGGTCGCCGGCAGCGGTCACCCAGGCTCCGTCGTAGCCGGTGACGAAGGACGCCAGGCGCGGTCCGAAGTCACGGGCGGGGTTGATGGCGTAGCCGGCATTGGTGCCCCAGGCCATGCCGATGCCGACGATCACGAACGCGATCGCGACGGGCGCGAACCAGGCGATCGGGGCCGAGTTGCGGGCGTCGGTGATCGCCATGATCAGGAACAGCAGGATCGCGGTGCCGATCACCTGGTCGGCGAACGCGGTGGTGAGGGTGACGCCGAGCGCGGCGTCGCCGTTGCCGGGGAGCGTCGAGAAGATGCCCTGGGTGGCGTGGGTGTGGCCGGGGTCGACGCTGGCGATCGCATCTCCGTACGCCGCGCGAACGATCGTCGCGCCGACGAAGGCGCCCAGGATCTGGGCGATGCTGTACGGCAGCACCTTGCGCCACTCGAAGTCGCTGAACACGGCCATCGCGAGGCTGACGGCCGGGTTGAGATGGGCGCCGCTGATCCTTCCCGCGGTGTAGATGCCCAGCATCACCCCGATCCCCCAGGCCCAGGCGATCGAGTCGTGGTCGCCCAGCCCGCCGTCGCCGGTCACGACCTGCGCGACCACGCCGACGCCGAACAGGATCAGGATCATCGTTCCGGCGAACTCGGCGCTGAGCTCCCCGATGAGCTTTCTGTTTGTCATGCGCTGCTCCTGCCGTGTGGGGTTGGCGGACCTGCGCACCCTAGGAAGACGTGACGCCCGTCACAACGGAGTGCGTTCGACATCGCCGAACGCTGCCGTGTTTCACCGGGTGGCACCCGCTCGGTCCTGGATCTTCGAACCCGGTGCCCGGGATTTGTTCGGCCCCTACGCTTTTACCCGATGTCTCGGACCGTGCAATCCGTCGAGCGGGCGGCTGCGCTGCTACGCGTGCTCTCCGCCGAGAGTGAGCCGATGGCTCTCGGTGAGCTGGCGGCTGCGGTGGGGCTGGCCAAGCCGACGGCGCACGGGTTGCTGCGTACCTTGGCGGGGGCCGGGTTCGTCGACCAGGAGTCGGCCAGCGGGCGCTATCTGCTGGGCTCCGGGCTGCTCCATCTCGGGTCCGTGACCCTCGACCTCAACGAGCTGCGCTCGGAGACGCTCAACTGGGTGGACACGCTGGCGGCACGTACGGGCGAGGAGGCCCGGATCGCGGCCTACCGCGACGGTTCCGCGGTGGTGGCGCACCACGTCTTCCGGGCGGGGCCGGGAGTGCAGGTGATGGACACCGGGCGATCGCTCCCGCTGCATGCCACCGCCCTCGGGAAGGTGCTGGTCGCGTTCGACCCGGGCGCGGCTCGCAGCGTCCTCGGGCAGCGGCTGGACCCGCTGACCTTCCGGACGATCACCGACCGGACGGCGCTGCTGCGGGCCCTGGCGGATGCGCGCGACAGCGGGTGGGCCTCAGCCGTATCGGAGGCACGGCCGGAGCTCGCCGGGATCGCGGCGCCGGTGCGTGACCGCGGAGGCTATGTCGTCGCGGCGGTCGGCATCGCGGGCCCGGTGGTGCGACTGTGCGATGCGCGTGGGTTGCCTCGCTCGGATCTCATCGAGGAGGTCGTCGGGGTCTCCCGGTCGATCTCGCGGGCGCTCGGTCATGGCCGGGCGGCATGAGGTGGGCGGTGAATGCTCACCGAGGTAACTCGGTGAGCTGCCACTTACTTCGTGGAGTTCCGCGAAGTAGGCGCGACCACACCGAGTTACCTCGGTCTGCATCCGAGGCGCCGGCATGAGTCTTCCGCGGTATGTCGCCGCGTTGGACCAGGGCACGACATCGACCCGGTGCATGCTCTTCGACCGCGAGGGCCGGATGGTCTCGCTGGCGCAGCGGGAGCACCATCAGCACTACCCACGCGCGGGCTGGGTCGAGCACGACCCCATGGAGATCTGGGACATCGTCCGCCGGGTCGTACCGGAGGCACTCGCGGATGCCGGGGCGTCGCCGTCCCAGGTCGTCGGGCTCGGGATCACCAACCAGCGCGAGACGACGGTCGTGTGGGACCGACACACCGGTCGGCCGGTCCACAACGCGATCGTGTGGCAGGACACCCGGTCGTCCGCCGTGCTGCCGGCCGTCGCCGCCGACATGGACGAGGCGGAGATCCAGGCTCGGAGCGGGCTGCCGCTGGTGACGTACTTCTCCGGGCCGAAGGTGCGCTGGCTGCTCGACTCGTCTCCGTCGTTGCGGTCGCGCGCCGAGCGCGGCGACCTGATGTTCGGGACGATGGACTCCTGGCTGGTCTGGAACCTGACCGGCGGGGTCTCCGGCGGGGCGCACGTCACCGACGTGACCAACGCCAGCCGTACGATGCTGATGAACCTCGGCACCCTCGACTGGGATCCTGAGCTGCTGGCGGCGATGCGGGTGCCGCGGGCGATGCTGCCCGCGATCCGGCCGACGGTCTCCTCGTTCGGGACCACGGTCGCGCCGATCGAGGGGATCCGGCTGACCGCGGTGATCGGCGACCAGCAGGCGTCGCTGTTCGGGCAGGCCGGGTTCGACCGCGGCGACGCGAAGTGCACCTTCGGCACCGGCGGGTTCCTGCTCCTCAACACCGGCACATCGCCGGTGCGCTCACAGCACGGCCTGATCACCACGGTCGCGCACGCGATGGAGGGTGAGCCCGCTGCCTACGCACTGGAGGGCTCGATCGCCGTCGCAGGCTCGCTCGTGCAGTGGTTCCGCGACAGCCTCGGCCTGATCCGCTCGGCCGCGGAGATCGAGACCCAGGCTCTGACCGTCGCCGACAACGGCGGCTGCTACGTCGTCCCGGCGTTCACCGGCCTGTACGCACCGCACTGGGAGCCCGATGCCCGCGGCGTGATCGTCGGGCTGACCTCGTACGTGACCAAGGCGCACCTGTGTCGCGCCGTCCTCGAGGCCACCGCCTGGCAGACCCGCGAGGTCATCGACGCGATGAACGCCGACGCCGCGGCGCCGCTGACACGACTCGCTGTCGACGGCGGCATGACCGCCGACAACCTCCTCATGCAGACCATCGCCGACTTCCTCGACATCCCCGTCGTCCGTCCGATGGTCGCCGAGACGGTCTCCCGCGGTGCCGCCTACGCGGCCGGGCTCGGGGCCGGCTACTGGCCCGACCGGCAGGTCCTGCGACGGCACTGGCGGCGGGCGGCGGAGTGGCGGCCCGCCATGTCGGCCGCCCGCCGGGAGGCCGAGTTCGCTCGGTGGCGGCGGGCGGTCGAGCTCGCGATCGGGTGGGGCGCCTGAGGCCCCTCTGGCGTCAGTCCTCCGGAGACTCGGCAAGGGACTTGAGGGCGCGGAGCCTGGTGTCCCAGGCGTTGCCGATGCGGTCGAGCTCGTGGGCGAGGGCGTTGAGGCGGGAGCCGAGGGCGGCGTAGACGATCTCGCGACCGCGGCGCTCGGCGGTGACGAGGCCGGCCTCGGAGAGTACGTCGAGGTGCTTGACGATCGCCTGGCGGCTGACCGGGAGCACCCGGGCCAGGGCGGAGGCGGACATCG
Organism: Nocardioides sp. NPDC057767; assembly: GCF_042798275.1. Lineage (NCBI taxonomy): Bacteria > Bacillati > Actinomycetota > Actinomycetes > Propionibacteriales > Nocardioidaceae > Nocardioides > Nocardioides sp. NPDC057767. The sequence goes on from NZ_JBHVKJ010000018.1 coordinate 15,047, forward strand.
TCTCCTGCCCCAGCCGGGTGAGGATGTCCCAGCGGGTCTGGTCGCCCAGGGCCGCGCACATCTCGGGGAGCGTGGGTGTGGTGGTCACGCACGCGCCTCGACGTACGTCTTGGCGACCTCGAGCTCCATGGCCCAGCCGTTGTCGTTGCCCTCGCGCTCCTTGAGCCAGACCGCGGGGTCCTCGGACAGGGTGGAGAAGCCGCTCTCCAGGACCTCGAGCGTCACGCCACCCGCGGGGTTGTCCTTGATCCAGAACTCCACCAGGGTGCCCTCGGAGACGTCGCGGTAGGGCGTGCCGAGCCAGCGGAACGCGGCGTAGCGCGGCTCGTCGAGCTCGACCGTGCGGAATCGGAAGTCACCCATCGTCGGGTGGGTGACCACGGCGATCTCGGTGCCGTCGTCGGCGGTCTCGATGCGGGTGTCCGAGCCGTCGAGAACGGTGCCGTCGTTGACGTACCACCCCGGACGGGTGATCAGGGCCCAGACCTTGTCGGCGGTGGCCTCGATGTCGATCTGACGGCTGATGCTGTCGAGCTCGGCGAGCTCTTCGGCGGTGTGAACCATGGGTCCTCCTCGGGTAGTCGAAGTGCAACCTCAGTGTTGCACTTCAACCAGTATCTTGCAACCCTTTGGTTGCAATACCGTTTGATCAGTGAAGAGCCGCAGAGTCCCGTACGCAGCCACGACCCACCCCACCAACAGCCCGACCGTCGCGATCCCGGCCGCGATCTCGAAGAGCGCGAGGCCGGTCGCGGAGGCGAGAGCGCTGCTGCCTGTGGCGACGGTCCCGACCGGGAACGTGAACGACCACCAGGTCGCCGCCACCGGCAGCCCGTCGCGGACCTGGCGCACCGTCAGCGCGAGCGCCAGCGCACTCCACAGCACGGTGAAACCCCACACCGGCACGCCGTAGCAGACCGCGAGCATGCCGAGGGCGTGCCCGTAGTCGGGCACCACCGAGGGCGCGAGCACGCCGAGATGGTGGACCGCCGTGGTCGACTGCCCGAGGAAGCCGAGCACGATCCACACGGTCGGCAGGGTCGCCGGGGTCAGCGCCCCGTGACGGATCAGCCGCTGCCAGAGCTGGTTGAGCACGAGGAAGCCGGCGATCACGGTCAGTCCGAAGAAGGCGTAGCAGATGAGGAGAAGGGTCTCGCGGGGCTGCCCGGCCGGGAGGTGCGGCACGAGGGCGGCGCCGGTCGTCGCCGAGACCATGGGCGGAACGACCGGCATCAGCCACCCGCCGGTGGCGCTGTCGTCGGCGACCACGTGGCGGGTGATCGCCCGGTAGGGCACGGCGATCGCGGTCCACAGGCCGAGGAGCGTGCCCGCCGCCCACAGGACCGCGCCCAACCCGACCGCCGCACGGGCACCGAGCACGTCCTGTCCGACCCCGACCGCGCCGGCCCCGACGGTCATCAGCGCCATCGCCGGAGCCCCGTAGAAGTGGGACATCACCGGGTCGTCGTAGTGACGACGCAGCAGCGAGCCGTCCTGCCGGACGCCGCGCATCATCGCCGTCACCGTGGCCACCAGCAGGAGGCACGCCGCCAGCCAGAACGCCAGCGCGACCGGTGCCGCCCCCGGCACCCGGAAGGGAAGACCGGGCAGGACGATGGCAACGATGCCGGTGCCCATCGTGGCTGCGTACCAGTTCGGACCGTAGGGGAGCCTCATGTCTCCATGCTCGGCGTGGGCGCCGCCCGCCGGTAGAACCCAGATGACTGTGGGCTCACAGGGATACCCTGTGACCATGTTGCCCGATCTCCCGTCCCTCCGGCTGCTCGCCGACGTCGCCCGGCTGGGCAGCATCGGCGCCGCCGGCCGGGCGGCGGGGATATCGCAGCAGTCCGCCTCGGAGCGGCTGCGGGCGATGGAGACCCAGGTCGGACTGGTGCTGGTGCAGCGGGCGCATCGCGGATCGGAGCTGACCCAGGCGGGAAAGCTGTTGGTCGAGTGGAGCGTCGACCTGCTCGAACGCGCCGACGAGATCGAGACCGCTCTGCAGACACTGCGAAGCACCCGCTCCGACGAGCTGCACGTGCATGCCTCGATGACGACGGCGGAGTATCTGCTCCCCCGCTGGCTCGTACGTCTGCGGCAGCAGCGCCGGGTGGCGGTGAGTCTTCGGGCCGCGAACTCCGAGGACGTCGTCACCGCCGTGCGTCAGGGCGAGGCGGACCTGGGCTTCGTCGAAGGCCCGGTCGACACCGCGGGACTCTCCACCACGAAGGTCGGCGTGGACGACCTCGTGCTGGTCGCCGCCCCCGATGACCGCTGGGCTCGTCGCCGCGCCGGGATCAGCGCGCGCGAGCTCGCGACCCGCCCGCTGACCTGCCGCGAGCTCGGCTCCGGCACGCGGGCGGTCGTCGAGTCCGCGCTCGCGGCCGCCGGCGAGCGGCTGGCGGATCCCGAGGTGGAGTTCGCGACGAACGCGGCGATCCTCGCCGCCGTCCGCGCCGGCGGTTCGCCGGCGTTCGTGTCGAGCCGGGCGACCCACGCCGATGTCGACCTCGGCACCCTGGTCCGGGTGCCGGTGGCCGAGCTCGACCTGTCCCGGGAGTTCCGGGCCGTGTGGGTGGGCGGCGCCCGCCCGCCCGCGGGACCGGTCCGCGATCTCCTCGGGATCGCCGGCGCCTGAATCGCCGTCCGAGCACCCCGGGGCGTACGTCCTGCTAGTCCTGGATCCGCTCGAGCTTGGTCCAGCCGGTGTAGCCGCGCTTCTCGACCAGGCGCATGAGGTCGCGGGCGACGGGGACCTGCTCGACGAACATGGCGTCGAGCAGGGCGGCGAGCTCGTCGGGCATGGCCTGGTCGCCGTCGACGTAGGCGGCCCAGTCCTCGTCGGAGACAGCGTTCATCTGGGCGACGATCTGGTCTGCGATGGTCTCCAGACGAGGGTCGCCGGGCTGCCAGTCGAGCATGGCCTCCAGCTCGCGGTAGGTCTCCACGACCGAGGGGTCGTCGAGCTGGCCGACCTTGTTGCGGATGAAGGCTTCCATGCTCTGCGGCTGCTGGGCGGCGACGAGGATCCAGGCGTCGCGCTCGCCCTGGATCATCCGCTCCGGGATGCCGAGCTCCCGCATCCGCTCCAGATAGGCGACCGCCTCGGGCGGGAGGGCGAGGCCGTCACCATGGACGAGGCGGGCGATCCGCTCGCGATGGCCTTGGCGCTCACGGATCTCCTGCCGGAGGCGCTTGTCGATCTCGGCGACCGCCTTCTTGAAATCCTCGTCGCCGGCGGCCAGCAGCTCCTTGACACGGGAGAGCGGGACGCCGGCGTCGGCGAGGATGCGGATCTTGATCAGGTCGACCACGGCAGCGGCGTCGTAGCGTCGGTATCCCGAGTGGTCGCGCTCCGGCTCCACCAGCAGCCCTTTGGCGTGGTAGTGGCGCACGGCCCTGACGGTGACACCGGCGTACGACGCCAGCTGGCTGATCGTGAGCATTCCCGAATAGTGACGGGAACACGGTCTGTTGTCTCGCGGTTAGGCGAACTTGCGGCGGTAGGCGCTGGTCGCCAGGACGTACGCGACGACCAGGAGGCCGACGCACCAGGCCAGTGCGATCCACAGCTCGTTGCCGAGATCCTGACCGGCGAAGATCGCCCGGATGGAGTCGACGATCGAGGTGACCGGCTGGTGCTCGGCGAAGGCTCGCACCGGGCCGGGCATCGTGTCGGTCGGCACGAACGCCGAGCTGAGGAAGGGCAGGAAGATCAGCGGGTAGGAGAACGCGCTGGCTCCCTCGACCGTGCCGGCCGTCAGTCCCGGGACCACCGCGAGCCAGGTCAGCGCGAGGGTGAACAGGGCCAGGATGCCGACCACCGCGAGCCAGTCGAGCACGCTCGCACCGGTACGGAAGCCCATCAGCAGGGCGACGAGCACCACCACGACCAGCGAGATCATGTTCGCGACCACCGAGGTCAGCACGTGACCCCACAGCACCGCCGACCGAGCGATCGGCATCGACTGGAACCGGTCGAACATGCCGCCGTTCTTGTCCTGGAAGAGACGGTAGGCGGTGTAGGCGATGCCGGAGGCGATGGTGATCAACAGGATGCCGGGTAGCTGATAGCTGACGTAGCTCTCGTGGGAGCCGGTGTCGATCGCGCCGCCGAAGACGTACACGAACATGAGCATCATCGCGATCGGCGTGATCGCGGTGGTGACGATGGTGTCGGGGCTGCGGGCGATGTGTCGCAGGGAGCGGCCGAGCAGGACGGCGGTGTCGCCGAAGAATCGGGTGGTCATCATGACTCCTTCACGGGGGCGGCGGACGCGCCGTTGGACTTGCTGGTGATGGCGAGGAAGATCTCCTCGAGAGACGGCTGCTTCTCGACGTACTCCTGCTTGGCCGGCGGGAACATCGCCTTGAGCTCGCCGAGCGTGCCGTTGGCGATGATGCGGCCCTCGTGGAGGATCGCGATCCGGTCGGCGAGCTGCTCGGCCTCCTCGAGGTACTGGGTGGTGAGCAGGACGGTCGTGCCGTTGTCAGCGAGCTCCTTGACCGTCTGCCAGACCTCGATCCGCGCCTCGGGGTCGAGGCCGGTGGTCGGCTCGTCGAGGAAGATCACCGGCGGGTTGCCGATGAGGCTCATCGCGATGTCGATCCGGCGGCGCATACCGCCGGAGTACGTCGCGACCTTGCGGTTGCCGGCCTCGGTGAGCGAGAACCGGGCGAGGAGCTCGTCGGCGACCGCGCCCGGGTTCTTCTGACGGAGCAGCTTGGCGATCAGGACGAGGTTCTCGCGGCCGGTCAGGATCTCGTCGACGGCGGCGAACTGGCCGGTGAGGCTGATGGACGTGCGTACGTCCTGCGCCTGCGTCGCGACGTCGAAGCCGTTGACCGTCGCCTGGCCGCCGTCCGCCTTGAGGAGCGTCGTCAGGATCTTCACGGTCGTGGTCTTGCCGGCGCCGTTGGAGCCGAGGAGGGCGAAGATGCTGCCCTTCTCGACGCTCAGGTCGACGCCCTGGAGGACGTGTACGTCGCCGTAGGACTTGGTCAGTCCGGCGGTCTCGATTGCTGGTGTCGGGTTCATGTCGAACAGCGTCGAGGGTTGACGCTGGGTCAAGGTCAAGCGGACGTTCTGACCTCTTTTCGACGGCCCTGCCGTGCTAGGACACTCTGCGTGCCTCAGCGACCTTCTGACGCAGCCATGCAGGGGTGCTCTCCTCGTCACGCGGAAAGGCTTCGAGGTCGAGGGCGTACATCTCGGGGTGCACGGCGCGGCGCCACAGCGGCTCGTCGTCGCGGTTGAACGAGGCGTTGGCCGCGATCTTCTCTCCGAGGCCGTCGCTGTTGGTGATGGACCAGTGCCCGGAGAACCAGGCGCCCCTTCCGGGTCGGTACATCACCCGCCTGAGCTCGTCGATCAACGGGATGACCACCTCCGGCGGCAAGGAGTAGTCGATGTAGCCACCTGGTCGATGGATGTCGATGCGGCCGTCGGAGATACCGGAGAGGTTGCGGTGATTGAAGTCGAGCGCCGTCCAATCGCCGTCGACCTCGTCAGGGAGACGGATGGCGATCTGCTCGAAGAGCTGTTCTTGCCGAACCACCTCAGGAGCGGTCACATCGATCACTGACATTGCCGAGCCTTTCGTCATCGTGGCGTAGCAGTGTCTCGCACGACACCGGCACAGCGCGTCATCTCCCGGTCGACGTCACACACCAAAACGTCGGCGTGACCGTGGACAAATCGACAAATCTGCCCTTTGACTTGAAGTTCTTAGCGTCATGGACGTGACTGCATCGACGACTCGGACCTACACGATCCGGGAGGTGGCGACGCTGACCGGGCTGCCGGCCAGCACGCTGCGCTACTACGAGACGATCGGATTGATCGAGCCGGTGAGCCGTGGCGCGAGCAGCGGCCACCGGGTCTACGACGAGTCCGATCTGGACCGCCTCACCGGGGTCGCCTGCCTCGCCGCGATCGGTCTCTCGATCGACGACATGAGGACGTACGTCACCAACGTCCGCCTCGGCCGCGAGGGTGCCCGCGAGCAGATCGACCTGCTCGCCGAGCACGCCGAGCGCCTCGCCCGGGAGGCCGAGACGCTCGAGATGCGGCGAACGTACGTCGGGATCAAGGCCGACTACTGGCGTGCCGTCTCGGCGGGCGACCAGGAGCGTGCCGAGGTGCTCTCGACGCAGTCACTCGCGCTGGCGGACAAGATCCGCGACCGCCTCAAGTAACACACCTTCCTCAGATCCAAGGAGATCGCCTTGCGCGTCAACGCGTACGCAGCCCCTTCCGCCGGCGAGCCGCTGGCCCCCACCACCATCGAGCGCCGCTCGGTCGGTGAGAACGACGTCCTCATCGCGATCGAGTACGCCGGCATCTGCCACTCCGACATCCACACCGTCAACGGCGACTGGGGCCCGCAGCCGTTCCCGGTGGTCCCGGGCCACGAGATCGTCGGCCGCGTGACCGAGGTCGGCTCGGCCGTCGCCGACCACAAGGTCGGCGACCGCGTCGGTGTCGGCTGCTTCGTCAACTCGTGCCGCGAGTGCGACAACTGCCTCAACGGCGACGAGCAGCACTGCTCGACCCCCGGCGGCGGTGTCGGGACGTACGCGGCGAAGGACCGGGACGGCTCGTTCACCCAGGGTGGCTACTCGACCCATGTCGTGGTCGACGCGCACTTCGCGCTCAAGGTGCCCGAGAGCATGGACGCCGCGGCTGCGACCCCGCTGCTGTGCGCCGGCATCACGACGTACGCCCCGCTGAAGCGGTGGGGCGCCGGCCCCGGCAAGAAGGTGGCCATCGTCGGGCTCGGCGGCCTCGGCCACATGGGCGTCAAGATCGCCCATGCGATGGGTGCCGAGGTCACCGTGCTCTCGCAGTCGCTGAAGAAGCAGGAGGATGGCCTGCGTCTCGGCGCCGACCACTACTACGCCACCTCTGACCCGGCGACCTTCTCGACGCTGAAGAACAGCTTCGACCTGATCGTGAACACGGTCAGCGCCTCGATCCCCGTCGACGACTACCTCGGGCTGCTCGCCGTCGACGGCACCCTGGTCAACGTCGGCGCCCCTGCCGAGCCGCTGAGCGTCAACGTGTTCTCTCTGCTCGCCGGGCGCCGCAACTTCGCCGGCTCGATGATCGGCGGCATCGCGCTCACCCAGGAGATGCTCGACTTCTGCGCCGAGCACGGCATCGGCGCCGACGTCGAGGTGATCTCGGCGGACCAGGTCAACGAGGCGTACGCCCGGGTCCTGGCCTCCGACGTGCGCTACCGCTTCGTGATCGACACGGCCACGTTGGGCTGATCCCCCTAGCCCCAGTGGGCGGGTCGGTCGTGCCCTGCGGGTAGGCGGGTGCTCCCGTCTCCTCGCAGGGCGTTGACCTGTGCCTGGGTGAGGAAGAGTGCCCGGGAGAGGTCCGCGTCCGCGACGGCCGCGTCCCGCAGGTCCGCGCCGAGCAGGTCGGCGTCGGCGAGATCGACGCCGCGCAGGTCGGCGGCCACCAGGAGTGCGCCCCTGAGATCCGCACGACGCAGGTCTCTCCGGCGCAGATCACGACCGAGCAGGTCGGCACCCGCCAGCGCCTGGCCTGCGGGGCGGCGTACCTCCGCGCTCACCCGGCGGAGCGCGCCGCCGACCGCCGAGCGGAGAGCGCCGACGTCGGTGCCGAGCACCTGGTCGGCGGAGCCGCCGGCCGCGGTGGAGACCTGGTCGACCAGCTCGGCGAGCTCGGATGACGCGCTTCGCCCCGCGGCCTCCTCGAGCAGCGCCAGCATCTCGTGCAGCTGCCGCATCACGGCGAAGACGTCGAACATCTCCTGCCGCGACGCCGGCTCGGCGCGCCAGTCGGTACCGCCGAAGGTCAACTGGGTGACCTGCTGACCTGCTCCGAAGCACTCGAACACCGTGCAACCGGCATACCCGCGCTGCCGCAGCTGGTCATGGATCCCACACCCGAAATCGGCTCCGAGGTGGCGGCACGGATCGCCCCCGGCCTTGTCCTCCGGGAAGTCCGCCGAGCGCGCGAAGGGCAGCGCCACGCAGCACAGGCCCGCGCAGCGGGAGCAGTCGGACCGGTAGGTGCTCATCGGAGGCAGATTAACCCTCCGCCCCGGGGGACCCGCGCGCCGGTCAGCAGCAGCCCGCGACGTCGGGCTCACGAGCGGCATCCGAGATGCGCGTGGCCTCGGAAGCGGGACCGCAGCACGTTGCCGTCTCGCCCGCGCCGTCATCCGCCGACCTGAAGGTGTCGCTGTCGGAGAGCACGGTGTAGATCTCCCACCGCTCACCGTTGGGGGCGTTGTCGACCCAGAACTTGTCCTGCTTGGCGTAGCAACAGGTGGTGGCCCGCTCGTCGACCGAGGCGAACCCGGCGGCGTTCAGCCGAGCCTGCTCGGCGTCGACCCTGTCGGTGTCGGCGACCTCGACACCGAGATGGTTGATGCTGCCACCCTCGCCAGGGTTCTCGACGAGTACCAGCTTGAGCGGCGGCTCGGCAACCGCGAAGTTGGCGTACCCGGGCTTGGTCTTGGCCGGTTCGACACCGAACAGGATCGAGTAGAACGCGATCGACTCCTCCAGGTTGTCGACGTTGAGCGCGAGCTGGATGCGTGACATGTTTCCTCCTCATATCGAAGTTTATCGATATGTCACTCTCCGCCTCATATAGACAGATGTCAATACTTATTTCCGGCGAGAACGGCACCTTCTGACACACGTCGCCCTAGGGTGAACGGCATGAGCATCCCGGTCGCGCTTCCCGATCTCGCCTCGACCCTCGAGCGCTTCGGCAGCGGGTTCCTGCTGACCACCGCTGGTGAGCGGATCAAGGTCGTGGTCGTGGACCCGGTCGTCGACGGCTCGTCGCTGCGGATCTCCGATCCCGGCGGCGGCACGCGTGCGAACCTCGCCACCAACCCGGTGCTCACGCTGACGTACGCCCCGCTCACGCCGCGCGACCACGCGCTGATCGTCGACGGCACCGGTCGCGTCGAGGGATCCGACGTCCTCGTCACCCCGACCGGCGCCGTGCTGCATCGGCCGGCGTCGCACGCATCCGGACCGGTCACCGAGGAGGGCTGCGGCCAGGACTGCCGCCCGGTCTGACGACGGCCGTAGGCTCGACCCATGGAGACCTCGACCACCGTGCTCGTCACCGGCGCAACCGGGTTCATCGGCCGACGACTGGTCGCTGAGCTGACCGAACGCGGCACCAAGGTACGGGCGATGACCCGGCGGCCGGACGACTACGACGGCCCCGGCGAACCGGTGGGCGCCGACGTGAACGACCCCGCCTCCCTGCCGGCCGCGCTCGAAGGCACCGATGTCGCGGTCTATCTGGTGCACTCGCTCGACCACGAGGACTTCGAGGAACGCGACGCCCGGGCTGCTCGCTCCTTCGGTGCCGCCGCGGCGCGGGCCGGGGTGCGCCAGATCATCTATCTCGGCGGGCTCGGCGACGACGGCGATCTGTCGCCCCACCTGCGCTCACGACGCGAGGTCGAGTCCCTGCTCGGCGAGGCCGGCGTGCCGGTCACGACGCTGCGAGCCGCGATCGTCGTCGGCCACGGCGGCGTCTCCTGGGAACTGACCCGGCAGCTGGTCAAGAACCTCCCCGCGATGGTGGTGCCGAAGTGGACCGCCACCCGCACCCAGCCCATCGCAGTCGACGACGTCATCCGCTACCTCGCGGGTGTCATCGACAACGAGGACGCGATCGGCGAGGTCTTCGAGATCGGTGGCCCCGAGGCGATGACCTACCTCGACATGCTGACCGTCGCCTCCGAGGTGGCCAACGGCCGAACGATCCCGGTCATCCCCGTGCCGGTGCTGACGCCCCGGCTGTCGTCGTACTGGCTGGCGCTGGTGACCGACATCGACGTGACCACCGGGCGCAACCTGATCGACTCCATGACCACCGAGGTCGTGGTGCACGACCGGCGCATCCTCGATGTGGTGCCCGGCGAACCGCTGCCCTACCGGGAGGCCGTACGTCGCGCCCTGGCCGAGCGGCTGGCCGAGCGGAACGCGCTCTGAGGCGCCGCCGGCCTCAGCCGAAGAGCAGCGGCAGCGCGATCAGCATCGACAGCGACCACGCACAGTGGGTGAGGATCGGCGCCAGGACGCCACCGGACGCGCGCCGCTCGAGCCCGACCAGGGCACCGAGCAGGATCGCCGCGAAGGCCAGCATCACGTTGCCGGTCGCCAGCGTCGCGATCACGTAGGCCACCGACGACCAGGCGACGGCATGGCGGGGCAGAGCGGCATAGACGGCACCGCGGAAGAACAACTCCTCCGCCACGCCGTTGACGGCCGTCACCACGACCAGGATCGGAAGCGAGCCCTGGTCGGCGAAGTCGATCACCGAGCGCACCTGCCGGTCCAGCCAGTCGATCTCGCGCACGATCAGGCCGCCGATCACGAAGACCCCAGCCAGGCCCAGGCCGAGCAGGATCGGTGACAGCACCGGGCGTACGAAGCGATGCTGTCCCTCCTGTCGGCTCCAGGCACCGATCCGTCCCAGGTGCAGAGGTCCGGACGCGAACGCACCGATGGCCCACACCCCGGCCAGGGCGAGGGCCGCCGGGTAGAACCAGACACTGCCCGGCTCGATACGCAGCGAGACGCCGAGCACCACCGCGCCGAGCACACCGAACCCGACCGTCACCAGCCGGCGGCGGCGCAGAGCGGCGTCGCTCTGACGGTCGTCGCGTGGGACCACGTCCCACAATGACCGGCGCACCCAGCGGCGCACGACACCACTCCCCTCGCTCCGGTGACGGCTGCGTTCGCCTCCAACCTACGGGGCGGTCAGATGATCGCGACCGCGTTCGCCGGCGAGCCGGTGGCACCGGTGACGTTGAGCGGCTTGACGGTGAGGAGGGCGTCCCACCGCTGCAGCTGCTCCATCCGGCGCGCCAGCGGCCCGAGCCGCCACAGCTCACCGAGCGGCATACCGAGCTTGGCCAGGAACTCCTGGTGCATCATGCCGCGGTCGTTCGGCGCCGACTGCGCGAACGGCGAGTCGGCCACCGGTGGCAGACACTCGACGGCGAAGGTGTCGGCGGCGAGCAGGGCCAGGCCGCTGTCCCAGGCCCAGTCGAGAACCTCCTCGCTCTGCGCGATGCCGGTGGCACGGCGGACGGCCTGCTGGGCCAGCTTCTGCTCGGCGGTCAGCTCGAGGAACCACTCGCACCATCCGGTGTGGAGCATGACGACGTCACCGGCACGCAGCTCGACCGCCTGGGCGGTGAGCGCCTGGTCGATGTAGTCGTACGGGATCGGCTGGCCGGCCTCGTGGTCGAGCGTCTCATCGCGACGGGCGAGGAGACCGGCGATGTCCACGAGGACGCCTCGGCTGACGATGGGGCGGTCGGCCCAGACCTGGATCCCGATCTCCTCGGTCCCCGGGACGATCAGCTCGTCGGCGACCCCGGCGTAGAACCCTGCGTCGTCGGCCCTCCGGTGGCGCAGCCCATCGATCTGGGTCGAGGACTGGAGGTAGTAGCCGTCGAGATAGTCGTCCCGATGGGCCGGGTGGTTGGCATAGATGACATGCTCGGCCGGCTTCCTGGCCTGAGACATCCCGGGCATGAACGCGTTGACCGGATAGTCCAACCCGAAGGCCTCCCCCAGCTGGACCAGACCCGCAGCCGCCACCACCGCCTGCGCGTCCGCGAACGACGGGGTGCCACGCCAGGGATCCTCGAAGAGCTCCCAGGAGGTGCCCCGCAACGGGCCGGGCCGGTCGTGCAGCTCTGCCCTGCTCGGGCGGTCGTGCGTGGTCACCGGGTCGCTCCGGCGTCGTCCCGCGCCGTCGTCTGGGCACCCACGTGGGTGAGGAGATAGGCGGTGACCGCCGAGATCGAGGCGGCGACGCACAGGACCGTCTTGAACACGCCGTTCGGGCTCACGACGAGAGCCTCGCTGCCGACGGCCAGGCCGACGCCCTGCAGGCCGATGAGCGCGACGCCGCCGAGCAGTGCGACGACCAGCGACGCGACGAAGAGAGTGTGGAGGATCGATCGGATCATGGGTGTGCGTCCTTTCTCAGACCGGCAGGACGCCGGAGGCCACGAGCACGCCGATGCCGAGCAGCGGCAGTGCGTAGTAGGCCAGCATCCTGCGGAACGTGTGTAGCGGATCGACGCCGGCGATGCCACAGGCGACGTACAGCGGCGCTCCGCCTGGCGGCACGGCGGCCTCGCAGGAGGAGAAGATGAGGACCGCGACCGCCGCGGTGGTGGCGGGTACGCCCGCGGCGGCGAGCGCGGCGACGCCTACGACACCGACTGCTGCCATGGTCGCGGTGCTCGAGAGCGGTGCCGCGACGGCCACGACGATGATCCCGATGACCAGGGCCAGCAGCCAGACCGGCAGGTCGAGGTCGCCGAGGAGCCCGGCGAGCTGCTCGGGCAGGCCGGTCGTCGCCAGTGCGTTCGCACCCGCGAAGGCGAACAGGACGGTCAGACCCACGACCCCGAACCGCGGCGCCGAGCTGCCGATCAGCTCGACCCATCCCCGGCCGTCGCGCGGCAGCCGGTCCCGGCCGAGGAGCAGGCCGATCAGGATGAGGATGACCGGCATCCAGAAGATCGGGCTCAGTGCCTCGGTCACGTCGGTGCCGATCCGGTCGGTGAGCGCCTCGGCCACGGCGCCGGTGGTGAGCACGATCGGGACCGCGATCCCGGCGAACAGCAGCAGGGTCGGCCAGCCGTGGGAGAAAGCGGCCCGTACGTCCCGGCCACTGCGCGACACCGCCGGTCCGCTCTCGTGGGTGGAGCGGCGTACGAGCAGGTAGGTGACGATCAGGCGGTGGAGCACGCACCACAGGCCACCGATGAGCAGCGGCACGATCAGCGAGTCGATGTCGACGAGGGCACCGCCGACCGAGGAGCCGACCAGGACGAACATCGAGGCGCTGAACGGGAAGGTGATGCCCATGCCCGCGTTGCCGGCCACGATCGTGGCGGCCGTCGTGCGGTCGACGCGGGTGCGCTCCATCCACGGGATCGTCACCGACCCGACGGTGGCGGCGATCGCCGCCTGGTTGTGGACGATGCTGCCGAGACCCGCGGAGGCGACGGTCGAGACGTACGCCGGACCGCCGCGGCGGTGACCGATCAGCGCGTCGAGCAGGTCGATCATCCGGTGGGTGACACCCGCCTTCTCCAGGACGTAGCCCATGAAGACGAAGATGACCGTGGCGTAGACGATCTCGTCGACGAGCGCGGCATAGAGGGCGTCCCAGCCCGCGCTGAGGAACTGGCCGCCGTTGAACACCGCGGCCACGACGAACCCGACCACCATCGCCTCACCGACGTTGCGGCGCAGCAGGGTCGTCCAGGCCAGGATCACGGCCAGGTAGACGCCCAGCGCCCAGACGCCGATCACGACGGGTGCCCATCGTCGGCCATCCGCTCCAACGCTGTCATCGAGGCCTCCGTCATCTCGGCGGGAACCCCCAGGTCGGCGAGGTAGGCACGGGTCGAGCGCATCTCGACCGCCCGGCGCGCGGCATGCTTCGCTGTTCCGGTGAGGAAGCGGTCGATGACCGCCTGTCCGTCCCCGGCGAGAACGCCCGCGATCTGGCCACGGACCCACTCTTCCATCCCGGCGCCGCGTCCGGCACCGACCGCCTCGACCACCACCGACGCGAGCCCCTTCATGAAGACGCTGCGCAGCAGCTTGTGCGCCATGGCGTCGCCGAGGTCGCCGCCCACCACCACCTCGACCGGCGTGCCCAGCGGTCGCATCAACGCAGCCGCCGCCTCTCCGGCAGGGCCGGCCGTCATCAGCGGAGTGGCCGTGCCCAGCTGGATGACCGGTCCCAGGATGGCGACATCGACCAGGCGTACGTCCGTCCGCTCCTGGAACACGTCGGCGAGCGTCCGCTTCTCCAACGGCCCGGACGAGGTGAAGTCGGCATAGACGGCGCCCGGAGCGAGCGCTGCGGCGGCCGACTCGGCGACCGATCGGCTCGCCGAGGCCGCGGTCAGGACGACCACGATCCGGGCATCCTCGACCGCCTTCTCCAGCGTGTCCGCCACCTCGACGCCTGCCGGCGACTCGTGGAGATAGGGGTCGAAGCCGGTCACGCGGTGGCCGGCGTCGGCGAGGGCGGCACCGTAGATGCGGCCCACTTCGCCGAGACCGAGGATCGCCACGTGGGTGGTCTGGAGCGGACTGTCGGAGGTCGTGCTGTGTGACATCGTCGAACTTTCGGTGCGTGGAAGGTCGGGGAGGGTCGGGGGTCAGTCGTCGGTGGGGATCCGGATGGCCAGGACGTCGCAGTGAGCGCGCAGCAGCACGGTCTGGGCCGTGCTGCCGAGGAGGAACTTCCCCGTGCGCGAGCGGCGGCGGAGACCGACGACCACCAGGTCGGCACTCACGCGCTCCGCCTCGTCGACGAGGGTCTCGGCGACGGAGATGGCCTCGGCGTACTGGCGTACCTCGACCTCGAGGCCCTGGTCGGCAAGTCGACGCCGCAGCGCGTCGAGCTCGGTGTCCGGGACGAGGCCGCGGTCGGCGTAGGCGCCTCCGGTCGAGGAGTTCACCACCAGGAGGGAGCTGTCGCGGGTCCGGGCCTCCCGGACGGCGCCGGCGAGGACCCGCTCGCCGGCGTCGCCGGGCATGTAGCCCACGATGATCGTCATCGCTGCTCACCCGCGGCGGTGGCGACGCCGAGCGTGGCATCGATGTCGCGGCGGGTCGCCTCCTCGGCGGCGTGCTTGGCCTCGGCCCGGTCGGCGATCACGGCCGCGGACTCGAGCGGCACCACGACGACGCCGTCCGAGTCGCCGACGATGATGTCGCCGGGGCGTACGACCACGCCGGCGACGGCGACGTCGACGGAGAGTGCGTAGGGACCGTCCTTGTAGGGGCCGGCCGGCGTCCGGGACCGGGCGAAGACAGGCATGTCGTACTCGGCGAGACCTTCGGTGTCGCGGACGGCGCCATCGAGGAGGAACCCGGCCACGCCACGGGCCTTGGCCTTCCCACCGATGAGCTCGCCGATGAGGGCGCGCGACTCGTCGGCGCCGCCGCTCACGACGATCACCTCACCCGGCTCGACCTGGGCGAGCGCCTGGTGGATGCCGAGGTTGTCGCCGGGACGGGTCCACACGGTGAAGGCGGTACCGACCATGCTGGCGCCGGGCCAGGCGGGGGCGATGACGGAGTCGACCGAGCCCAGCCGGTCCATGGCGTCGCCGATGTTGGCCGTGGGGAGCCGGCGGAACCGGTCGAGGAGGGCCTCGTCGGGTCGCTCGGGCCGGGCGGTGGTGACGCGGCCGCCGGGGTTGAACTGCTGGTCGGCGAGGATGCTGTCTGTCATCAGTCGTCCGCCTTCACCAGCGGGAAGAGGTCGCCGAAGGTCTTTTCGGTCTCGTCCCAGTAGGCGGAGTACTCGTCGGCGTCCAGGTAGGACGGGGCGAGGCCCGCGTCACTCATCTTCTTCTGGAAAGCCGGGTCCTCCATGATCTCGCCGATGGCGGTGGACATCTCCTCGACGACCTCGTCGGGCGTGCCCGCGGGGAAGGAGTAGCCGCGCGAGGAGGAGATCTCGACGTCGTAGCCGGACTCCTCGAACGTCGGTACGTCGGGCAGCGACTCGGCGCGCTCGGCGTCCATCACGCCGACGATGCGGACCTTGCCGGACTCCGCCAGCGGCTGCAGGTCGCTCACGTTGGTGAGGAGGACCTCGGTGTTGCCGCCCAGGAACGCGGTGGTGGCGGCGGTGCTGCCGTCCGCGAAGTGCACCGGGGCGAGATCCGCGCCGGTGGCCTCCTTCAGGCTGGCGAGGGCGAAGTGCTCGTTGCTCGCGACCCCGGTCGTGGTCGCCCGCAGCTTGCCGGGATCTGCTTTGGCCGCCTCGACCAGGTCCTTCGGGGTCTTGATGTCGCTGTCGGGGGCGACCGCCACCGCGGTCGGGTCGACGACCTGGAGGGCCACCGGCGCGAAGCTGTCGCGCTCGTAGGAGGCCTTCCGGCTCTCGTCGAGCACGGTCATGATCGCCGAGGGGAACGTGGTGGCGGCCATCGTGTAGCCGTCGGGCTTCGCCTGCGTCAACGTGGTGTAGGCGACCTGGGAGTTGGCGGCAGGCTTGTTGACGACCGTGATCGTGGCGTCGAGCTTGTCCTCGAGCTCCTTGGCGAGCATGCGGGCGCCGATGTCGGTCGGGCCGCCCGCGTCGTACCCGACGACGAGCTCGATGGGCTTGGTCGGGTAGTCGCCGGCTGCGGCGGTCGTGCCGGACTGGGAGCAGGCGGCCAGCGAGAGGCACGCGAGTCCGATGCCGGCGAGGGTGAGTACGCGAGGTGCGCGGTTCATGGTGATGACCTTTCGTCGTGGAGGAGTGGGTGGGTCAGACTTCGGCGTCGGTGGGAAGACCTGCCTTTCTCTTCAGGCCGGCGCTGAACACCGACGCGGCGAGGACCGCGAAGGCGACCAGGAGGAAGACCAGCGACAGCGGACGGTCGACGAAGATCCCGAAGTCGCCCTGCGAGATCTGCAGGGACTCCCGCAGCGCGCTCTCGATGAAGGGACCGAGGATGAGCGTCAGGACCAGCGGCGCGAGCGGCAGGTGGACCTGTCGGAAGACGAAGCCGACGATGCCGAAGAAGACCATCACGTAGATGTCGATGACGCTGTTGTTGACGGCGTACGAGCCGATCACGATGAAGGCGAAGATCACCGCGCGCAGGACCGAGTAGGGGATCGCCAGGATCCTGGTCCACAGCCCGACCATCGGGACGTTGAGCACCAGCAGGAACAGGTTGCCGACGAACAGGCTCGCGATGACGGTCCAGACCAGGTCCGGCGCCTCGGTGAAGAGCTGCGGTCCGGGGGTGAGCCCGTTCTGCAGGAAGGCGCCCATGAGCACCGCGATCGCCGGCGAGGCCGGGATGCCGAGCGTGAAGAGCGGGATGAAGGCGGCGTTGCTGTGCGAGTTGTTGGCGGTCTCGGGGGCGGCCACGCCCTCGATCGCGCCGGTGCCGAGCTCGTCGCGGTGCCGGGAGACCTTCTTCTCCGTGCTGTACGCCAGCAGCGACGAGATCGCCGAGCTCACTCCGGGAATGAGACCGATGACGGTGCCGATCGACGCGCCACGCCCGATGGACGGGGCCGCCCGGCGGAGGTCAGTTCTCGTCGGCAGCAGCTGGCGAAGCGTCGGGGCCGTGGGCTTGGGGGCCGCGCCGCCGCTGGTGGCAAGCAGCTCGCCGAGCCCGAAGATGCCGACCAGGACCGGTACGTAGCTGATGCCGTCGAAGAAGTGCGGCTGGTCGAAGGTGAACCGCGGCAGACCCATCACCGGGTCGATGCCGACCATCGCGATCAGCAGGCCGAGGCAGGCCGAGATGAGCCCCTTGAGGACCGATCGCCCCACCAGGCCGACGAGCAGGGCCAGGCCGATGAGCACCAGGGAGAAGAACTCCGGTGGCCCGATCCGCAGCCCCAGCTCCGAGAGCGGCTTCGCCGCCACGACGAGCGCGAGGGTGGCGACGGTGCCGCCGATGAACGAGCCGACCCCGGCCGTCGCCAGTGCTGCACCGGCCCGGCCGCGCAACGTCATCTGATAGCCGTCGATGCAGGTGATCGCCGACTCTCCCTCGCCCGGGATGTTCAGCAGGACGCTCGTGATCGTCCCGCCGTACGCACCGCCGTAGAAGATCGCCGCCAGCATGATGATCGCGCTCGCCGGGTCCATCGTCAGGGTGAGCGGGATCAGGATCGCCATGCCGGCGGTCGAGCCGATGCCCGGCAGGATGCCCAGGATCGTGCCCAACAGGCAGCCGATCAGGGCGAAGAGCAGGTTCTGCGGCGTCAGCGCGGAGGCGAAGCCGTCGAGGAGTGCGGTGAAGGAGTCCATGACCTCACAGCCCCAGGTCGCGCAGGAACGGGATGCCGGAAACCGGCAGCGGAACCGTCAGCAGGCGGGTGAAGGCGTAGAAAACGCCGAAGCTCCCGATCACCGCGATCACCAGCGACTGCAGCGGCCCACGGCGCCCGACCACCAACAGGTGGAAGAGCAGGAAGACCAACATGCTGACCTGGTAGCCGACCAGCTCGAGGCAGGCCGCGAGCACGCACAGACTCACCAGGATGGCCAGCACGGTCGGGAGGGAGTAGTCGGGCGTCTCCTCCTCAGCGGCCGGCCGGCCCTGGCCCTCGGGACGGAGACGTGCGCGCAGCTCCTGGCCGAACCAGATGAGCCCCAGCACGACCAGGAGCACGCCCAGCCAGAGCGGGAAGAACCCGGGCCCCGGCCCGAGGTCGTCCCAGTAGCCGAGAGAGCGCGAGCCGATGAATGCGGCCGCTCCGATCGCGACGACGAGCGCCGCGACGAGCAACGGCAGGACGGACCTGCGTCGCTCGTCGGCGGTCGCCGGACCGCCTGCCGCCGTGGAGGCGGGGATGTTGGTGTTGTCGCTCATGTTTCTCATTCTGTGATAAGGTGTATCACGGCATGAGGAACTATCCGTGACGGTCGTCACCCTGTCAAGCCCCCGTGGCCGGGGGTGCAAGGATTCGATGCGTCGCGACGAAACGGAGGAGGCACGTGAGCGAGGAGAAACCGACGAGCACGATGCGGTCTCTGGAGAGAGCCATCGACGTCCTCGAGGTCCTCGAGGCGACGCGTACGCCGCTGCGACTGAGCGAGGTCGCACGCCGAGCCGGCCTGCACGTCGCCACGACCCAGCGCATCCTCAACGCGCTCGAGGCACGCGGTCGTGTCGAACAGGACGGCACCGGCTATCGAACGGGTGTCGCGATGCTTTTCGGGGCGCACGCCTACCTGGCCACCAATCGGCTGGCCGCCACCGCGCCGATGATCCTGCAGCAGCTCGCCGCCGCCACCGGACTCACCGCGTCCGTATTCGTCCGCGCCGGTTCGTCCCGGGCCGTGATCGCCCGCGTCGAGGGCAACGACCCGCTCCGCTACGTCCTCCCGATCGGCGAGCGGCTGCCGCTCCACCTCGGCGCGGGCAAGGTCATCGCCGCCTACATGGATCCCGAGGATCTCGAGTCAGTGCTCGGCGGGATCGACGAGTTCACCCGGGCCGACGGGACCCGGGTCTCGCTCCAGGACTTCCGCCGTGAGCTCGAGGAGATCCGACAGCGCGGCTGGGTCGCGTCCCACGACGAACGCGTGGTGGGCGCATCCTCGGTCGGGGCACCCCTGATCAGCGCCGACGGCGAGTTCCTCGCGGCGATCCAGGTCGCCGGCCAGACCACCAACCCCGCCTTCGCCGACCCCACTCCCCTCGGCCACGAGGTGCGCCAGGCGGCCAGCGCCCTCGCCTCGCGCGTGGGCTGACCAGGAGCCGCCGCGATGCCCGACGACTGGCTGAACCAGACCCGCGAGTCCTACGACACCGACGCCGTCGGCTACGCCGAGAAGGTTCGTGACCTGCTGGACGGTCGCCCCTACCTGCGTGCGGGGCTGGCCGTCTTCGCCGAGACCGTGCGGGACGGCGGCGGTGGGCCGGTGGCCGACGTCGGCTGCGGCCCCGGGTACGTCACCCGACACCTGCACGACCTCGGGGTCGACGCCTGCGGGATCGACCTCTCCCCCGAGATGATCGCGATCGCGCGGCACGACCACCCGGATCTCGGGTTCGAGGTCGGGTCGATGACGGATCTGCCGCTGGCGGACGGGTCCGTGGGCGGCGTACTCGCCTTCTGGTCCGTCATCCACATCCCCGACGCGGCGGTGCCGGGGGTGTTCGCGGAGTTCCGGCGGGTGGTGCGACCGGGCGGCTCGGTGCTGGTCGGGTTCCACGTCGGCGACGAGACCCGACGGTCGACGACCGGCTACACCGGGCGACCGATCAGCGTCGACAGCCATCGCCGTCGGCCCGAGCAGATCTCGGGGTGGCTGCGCGGGGCCGGGTTCAGCATCGAGGCCGAGCTCCTGATGCGGCCCGACGACGAGGTTCCGGGCGCGATCGTCTTCGCGCGAGCCCCGGTTTGCTCGCGCGCGAACCAGCCTTCATAGTGCGCAGCATGGTGAACGAGATCGACCGGTTGGCATGGGTGACGGCGCGCGAGGCACGCGGGCGTGACGACGACGAGCCGCTCGCCCTGGCTGCGCTGGCCCGCACCGGGGTCGCGGTCGATGTGGTCGACTGGGACGACCGGACCGTCGACTGGGCGGCGTACGACCGGGTCGTGCTCAGGTCGGCCTGGGACTACCCGCAGCGGCTGGCCGAGTTCCTGTCCTGGCTCGACGAGGTCTCTCAGGTCACCGAGCTGGTCAATCCACCTCGGCTCGTGCGGTGGAGCCTGGACAAGCGGTATCTCGCCGAGCTCGAGGCCGCCGGGGTGCCGATCACACCGACCGTCTTCGTCGCCCCCGGCGATCGGGCGGTCTTCCCGGACGGCGACTTCGTGGTCAAGCCCGCGGTCGGGGCCGGGAGCAGGGACGCGGCCTCCTACGGAACCGAGGACCATGCGGCCGCGGCGGCTCACGTCGCCCGCCTCCACGCGGCCGGCCAGGTCGTGCTGGTCCAGCCGTTCCTGAAGTCGGTGCCCATCGACGGCGAGTGGCCGCTGGTCTTCTTCGACGGCCGCTTCAGCCACGCCGCCAGCAAGCGGGTCGACCTGCCGCGGGCGGGCGCGGTCGACGACCTCTTCGCGGTGGAGACCAACGCGGCACACACCGCCGCCCAGGACCAGATCGAGGTCGCGGAGGCCGCCGTGGACCTGGTCACCAGCCGGTTCGGGACACCGACGTACGCCCGGATCGACCTGGTCCGGGACAACGACGGCCGCTACTGCGTCCTCGAGGTCGAGCTGGTCGAGCCCTCGCTCTTCCTGCCCCAGGCCGACCCGACCGCGGCCAACAGGCTTGCCGCGGTCCTCACGTCACCGCACGACGGGCGCTAGGCAGGCACCCGTTCGGAGACCTGCTCGGCGACCTGCTCAGCGACCTGCTCAGCGACCGGCGCGGTCCTCGTCGTGAACCGGAGGTTCGGGTCCTCGACGGAGCGGAGCCGCAGCTCGCGGGTGTCGTAGAGGTAGTCCTGCCGGATCTGCCACGGGGCCCGCTTGCCCTGGCGGGGCATCACCGCGTCGCCCCGCTGGATGTAACCCGACCGCATCGAGGCACCCATCACGGAGACCTCGTCACGATCATCGTCCGCCGCCTCGGCCACCACCTGGCCGTAGCCGTTGCGGGCCATGTGCTTGAGCAGGCGGCACAGGTACGCACCGGCGAGATCGGCCTTCAGCGTCCAGGACGCGTTGGTGTAGCCCATCACGATCATCGCGTTGGGCATGCCCTCGACCAGCGTGCCCTTGTAGAGCATCCGGTCGCGGGTGTCGACCGGCTCGCCGTCGACCTCGACCCGCATGCCGCCGAGCAGCTGGATCGTGAGCCCGGTGGCGGTGACGACGATGTCGGCCGGGATCTCCTCACCGGACGCCAGCCGGATGCCGGTCTCGGTGAAGGTGTCGATCGTGTCGGTGACGATCGAGGCCTCCCCGCGCCGCAGGACGGAGAACAGGTCGCCGTTCGGGACCACGCACAGCCGCTCGTCCCAGGGGTTGTAGCTCGGCTCGAAGTGCTTCATGTCCACCTCGCTGCCGACCTGGGCGCGGATCGCGGCCAGGATCGCCTTCCGGGCGGCCTGGGGAGCGGTGCGACAGAAGCGGTACATGCCCTGCTGCAGCAGGATGTTGCGTACGCGGCCGGTGCCGTAGACCGCCGCGCTCGGCACCTTGAGCAGGTTGAACGCGGCGGAGACCGGGTCATCGGCCGGGACCGGCATGACGTACGTCGGCGAGCGCTGCAGCATCGTGACGTGCTCGGCCTTCTCGGCCATGTTCGGGACCAGGGTGATCGCGGTGGCGCCGCTGCCGATGACGACCACGCGCTTGCCGGTGTGGTCGAGGTCCTCGGGCCAGTGCTGCGGGTGGACGAGCTCGCCCTGGAACCGTTCCTCACCAGGGAAAACGGGTCGATGGCCCTGGTCGTAGTCGTAGTAGCCGGTCGCGCCGACGAGGAAGTGACTCGTCCACTCCTCCGTCTCCCCGGTGCTCTCGTCGAGCGCCGTGGTGGTCCACAGGCCACGCTCGCTCGACCAGGAGGCGGAGACGACCTTGCGGCCGAAGTGGGTGTGCCGGGTGACGCCGTACTCGTCCGCCGTCTCCTCGATGTAGCGCTTGATGCTCGGGCCGTCGGCCAGCACCTTGGTGCCGTGCCACGGCCGGAACCCGTAGCCGAAGGTGAACATGTCGGAGTCCGAGCGGATCCCGGGGTAGCGGAACAGGTCCCAGGTGCCGCCCATCGCGGTGCGGCGCTCGAGGATGGCGTACGTCCGCCCGGTCCGTTCCCGGGTCAGCTGGCTCGCGACGCCCACGCCGGAGAGACCGGCTCCGACGATGAGCACGTCGACGTGTCGCTGGGTGGTCATGCGGTCCTCCGAAGGTGGTCCGTGCTCGTGCCCTGGGTGGTCGCCAGGATCGTGTCGGCGATCAGGTCGGGGTCGTCCGCCATCGGCACGTGCCCGCAGCCGGGCAGCTCGACGTGGCGGGCTCCGGGCAGGCGCACCCGCGCCTGGCCGGCCTGGTAGGGACGCAGGACCCGGTCCTTGCTGCCCCACGCGATCGTGATCGGCACATCCGCCGGCACGGCGCCGTCGAAGAGGTAGCCGCCGCGGATGATGTCGCGGAGCGCCTGCTTGGAGTCCAGCATGTTGCACAGGTCGGCGTAGGCGACCTCCGGCGGGATCGCGGTCGGCCGGGCGGTCAGCCAGCTGAGACCGAGCGTCCGACCCCAGGGCTGACGCATCAGCCACGGCGCGACCGGTCTCAGCACCCCTGAGGTCGCGATGACCGAGGCGAACAGCGCCCGCACGTAGGCGAACTCGACGTCGTTGCGCCAGAAGCCGGCCGGGGAGATCGCGGTGACGCTACGCGCCAGCCCGTGCTTGCTCATCTCCAGCGAGATCAGCGCACCCAGGCTGTTGCCCACCACGTGCGGGCGCTCCAGGCCGGCCGCCGCCATGAACTCCTCCAGCGGCTCGATCAACGCCTGCCGCGGCGATCGACCGTCGGTCACATGGGCCGGGGACTCACCGTGCCCTGGCAGGTCCACCAGGAACACCTCGTGGTGCTCGGCGAGCCGGTCGACGACCGGGTGCCAGGCCTGACGGCGATGACCGATGCCATGGATCAGCAGCACCGGCTCGCCCGAGCCGCTGCTCTCGTACGCCAGCACGTCAGACCGCCGCGTTGGAGGGTTCCGCGCGGAAGCGCGCCGCCCGTCCGTCGATGCCGAGGGCCCGCCACACCAGCTTGGCCGGTCCCTTGCGGATGCCCAGGTTGTCGGCCAGGAGGCGTACGTCCGAGAAGAGGTCGCGCAGGAGCTTCTCGGAATCCTCGGACTTCCACCAGATCTCCTTGGCGACGTCCTTCGGGATGCCCATGTCCTCGCGCGCCTGCTTGCTCGGCACCATGATCACGTCGCACAGCAGTCGCATGACGACCGGGAAGAGGTAGGTCAGCGCGCGCCGCTTGAGCGGGTTCATCTGCGCCCAGTGGTGCTCGAGGTACTGGTGCGCGAAGCCGATGTGGCGCGCCTCCTCGGCGATGTGGATCTGCATGACGCGGTCGATCAGCGGGTGGCTGCCGCCGGCCCGCATGATGCTCTTCTGCAGGTGGTCGATCGGCTCCTCGCCGCCGAGGATGCCGACGAAGAAGATCTCCGGGAACCAGGTCCCGGCCGAGGTCACCAGCGGAGCCAGCCAGGCGAACCACCCCGGTGCACCGGCGACGCCGTCGACACCCGAGTTCTCCACGAACCGGTTGACCGACTCCTGGAACATCTGGATGTGATGGGTCTCCTCGGTGACCTCGTGCATCGCGTAGCGGAACTCGGGATTGCCGTCCTTCGCCAGGATCAGGTGGTGCATCACCCCGGCGATGAGCACCTGCTCGAACTGGCGCCCGACCTTCGCGATCTGCGCGTAGCGGTAGACGCCGACCTGGATCTGCCGCTCCTTCGAGAGCGACTTGTACCACTCGTGGCGGCCGATCTCGTCGGCGTCGGTGAGGATGAAGCGCTCGTCGTTCGGGTCGAGGTGGAACTCGGGGTCGTCCCAGGCGATGTCCTTGAACGCCTGGAAGTGCTGGTCCACCGACGCCTCCGAGAGCGTCCGCAGCGTGTCGTAGTAGGACTGCTTCGTCGTCGTGTTCATGACGACCTCCTTCGTGGTTCTCATCGGAGTTCTCATCGGGTGGGGACCGGAAGGGATCGGCTGATGATCTCCTTCATGATCTCGGTGGTGCCGGCGTAGATGCGCTGGACGCGGAGGTCCGTGAAGGCGCGGGCGATCGGGTACTCCTCCATGAACCCGTAGCCGCCGAAGAGCTGGACGCACTTGTCGACGACGAGGCCGGCCCGCTCGGAGCTCCAGTACTTGGCCATCGCGGCTGTCGGGATGTCGAGCTCGCCCTTGACGTGCAGCTCGACGCACTCGTCGATGAACGAGCGCGCGACCCGGGCCTCGGTCGCGATCTCGGCCATCTCGAACTTGGTGTTCTGGAAGCCGAAGACCGGCCGGCCGAAAGCGGTGCGCTCGTTGACGTACCGAAGGGTCTCCTCGAAGCAGAACTCCATCGCCGCGACGCTGCCGACCGCCACGATGAGCCGCTCCTGCGGCAGCTGCATCATCAGCTGGACGAAGCCGTCGCCCTCCTTGTCGCCGAGCAGGTTCGACGCGGGAATGCGTACGTCGTCGAAGAAGAGCTCGCAGGTGTCCTGCCCCTTCATGCCGATCTTGTCGAGCACGCGGCCGCGCCGGAAGCCCTCGGTGTCGGTCGGGACGATGACCAGGGAGATCCCGGCAGCGGCCTCCTCGGGGTTGGTCTTGACCGCGACCAGCACCATGTCGGCCAGGAAGCCGTTGGTGATGAACGTCTTGGCGCCGTTGACGACGTACTCGTCGCCGTCCTTGATCGCCTTGGTGCGGATGCCCTGCAGGTCGGAGCCGGTGCCGGGCTCGGTCATCGCGATCGCCGAGACCACCTCGCCGGAGGCGAGCTTCGGCAGCCACTCGTTCTTCTGGTCCTCCGTGCCGTACGCCAGCAGGTAGTGGGCCACGATCCCGCTGTGCAGCGAGGCACCGAAGGACGTGTCGCCGACCCGGGCCTGCTCCTCGATCAGCACGGCCTCGTGGGCGAAGGTGCCGCCGCCACCGCCGTACGCCTCGGGGATCGAGAGGCACAGCAGACCCAGCTCACCCGCCTTGCGCCACAGATCGCGGTCGACGTGCTTGTCGGCGATGTAGGTGTCGATGTTGGGCTTGACCTCCTTCTCGAAGAAGGTCCGGGCAAGGTCGCGAAGGTCGTCGAGGTCCTGGTCCATCCAGGGCGAGCGGCGGGACATGCGTGGCCTTTCGGTGGTGGGTACATGCTGTATCAAGGATATGGTGTCCCACTTATCCGCTGGATACAAGGTGTAGCCGGTGACGTCTCGCTAGGCTGACCGCGTGGTTGACGTGGTGAAGTGGGTGGATTCCACGGTCCGGCGCCGCTCCGCGAAGGAGGCGCTCGACAACGACGCGCGCCGCGCCCAGGTGGTCGAGGCGGCCGTCGAGGCGATCGAGGAACGCGGGCCCGGGGTCGGCATGGCCCAGGTCGCCGAGCGCGCAGGCCTCCCCCGCCCGAACGTCTACCGGCACTTCGCCAGCAAGGAGCAGCTCGACGCCGAGGTCGTCAGGTTCGCGTCGACAGAGCTGATCCGCCGCGTACGCCCTCATCTCGCCCGCGCCGGGACGCCGCGTGAGGTCGTCGGCGGCATCATCGAGTCCTGCGTCGCCTGGGCCGACGAGCACCCCAACCTCTACCGGTTCGTCGCCGCACAGCACCAGACCAGGGCCCTGCACCGTGCCCGGATGGGACGCAACCGCTTCCTCGACGAGCTCATCGACGCCATGAGCTCCTACCTTCGCGCCTCCGACATCAGCGACACGCCCTCGGACGGCATCCTCGCCGGCCTGATGGGCATGGTCGACGCCAGCATCATCTGGTGGCTCGACCACCACGACGAGACCCGGGACCAGCTCATCGGCCGACTCACCCGGCAGGTGGTCGTGGTGCTCATCGACATGCTCGACGACCTCGGGCTCGAGGTCCGCGAGGACATGGTCTACACGCCCCTCGACTGATCAGGAACGAAGAAGCGCACGCGCCTTTTCCTTTCTAGGCTCATCTCAACAGACCAGCCAGGAAGGAAAGATCGATGGCCAACAGCACATTCACCGAGGAAGAGAAGGCCGCCATGAAGGAGGCGGCCGCCGAGCGGAGGTCCGCCGCCAAGCGTGGCAGCGGCAGCAAGAAGGCCGAGGCCGACCTCGCCGACTGCCTCGCGAAGATCGAGGCGATGGACGACAACGATCGCGCCATCGGCGAGACGCTCCACCGGGTCGTCACCACGCACGCCCCCGACCTGGCACCGAAGACCTGGTACGGCATGCCCGCCTACGCGAACGCCGACGGCAAGGTCGTGGTCTTCTACAAGTGCGCCGGGAAGTTCAAGATGCGCTACGCCGAGGTCGGCTTCCAGGAGTGGGCGAACCTCGACGACGGCGACATCTGGCCGACCGTCTTCGCCGTGACGACCATGACCCCGGCCGTCGAGGAGAAGCTCACCGAGCTGGTGAAGCGGGCCGTCGGCTGACCGACGCTCAGCCGCGACGGAAGAACCGGAACCGACGACATGGCCGCTCGCCGCTGCGGGCCGCCTCGCGGACCTGGGCGACACGAGCCGTACGCCGGCCGCCCCACGGCCGCGCATTTCCAACTTACTTGCGAAAGTTCCAAAACTTCTTGACGAAGTCTCACGGGATCCCTACCTTCTGATGTGACTCACGCCACATCTCAAGCGGAGGCCCCATGATCCATGTCCCCCCGTCCAGGGCTGTGCTCGGCCCACTAGCCGGCCTGTCGGTCGCGGCCGCGCTGATCGGCAGCGGCCCCGCGGCCGCCGCTGAGGCGGAGCTACCTCCACAGGAGCCCGGCGTCACGCTGCGCACCTATGACATGAGCCGCCCGATCGAGCAGTTGTGCACGCTGCGCGCGGGCCAGACGCCCAACGTCGACAAGCTCACCTCCGTCATCGACTACGACTCCCCCGAGGACTTCGGCCTGGCCGAGCGGTTCATCTCGCACGCCCTGGCCAACCTGCGTATCGATGCTGCCGGGACGTACGACTTCCGGTTGATCAGCGACGACGGCTCCCGGCTGGTCATCGACGGCTCGGAGGTCATCAACCACGACGGTCTGCACGGTGAGACCGCCAAGGACGGTTCGGTCAGCCTGAGCGCGGGCTACCACGACCTGCGCGTGGAGCACTTCGAGAACGGCGGCGGCGAGGTGCTGCGCCTGCAGTGGCGTCCCCCTGGTGCCGGTGACTTCTCGCTGGTGCCGACCGACGTTCTGAGCACCGAGGCCGGGGTGGTGCGGGTGACCGCGCCGGGCACGAAGTACTGCGAGGGCCAGAACGACACCGCCGGCGACGGGATGCAGCTGGACAGCGTGCACCCGGGGTACGACCTGACCGACCTGCGGCCGGAGGGCTTCGAGCCGATGGTCTCCGCGCTGGACTGGGCACCGGACGGCCGGCTGGCCGTGGTGACCTCCGGGTCGGTGAGCCCGTCAGGCTGGGTGGAGAACCCCGAGCCGGGTGAGATCTTCTTCCTCAGCAACGCCCGGACCGCCGACGGACCCGAGGACGTCGAGGTGGAGAAGGTCGCGACCGACCTGTTCAACCCGATGGGCGTGGCCGTCATCGGCGAGTCGATCTTCGTCTCCGAGCGCGACCAGCTCACCGAGCTGACCGACCCCGACGGCGACGGCTTCTACGACAGCCAACGGAAGGTGGCGGAGTGGCCCTTCGGCGAGAACTTCCACGAGTTCGCCTTCGGCCTCCTCCACGACGAGGAGAACTTCTACGTCAACCTCTCCGTCGCCATCAACTTCGGCGGCGCGACCACCGACCCGCAGCCGGCACGCAACCGCGGCACGACGCTGAAGATCTCCCGCCAAACCGGCGAGATCACCTACATCGCGGGCGGGCTGCGTACGCCCAACGGGATGATGCGCGGACCCGACGGCGACCTGTTCGTGATGGACAACCAGGGCGCCTGGCTGCCCAGCTCCAAGCTGGTGCACGTCAAGCCCGGCAGGTTCTTCAACCACTACACCAACCCGGCCGGCCCGTTCGACGAGAAGCCGGTCACCGGCCCGGCCCTGTGGGTGCCGCAGAACGAGATCGGCAACTCCCCGAGCAGCCCGATGATGCTGGAGAAGGGCGCGTACGCCGGTCAGATGATCTTCGGCGACGTCACCTACGGCGGCCTGCAGCGCGGCTTCCTGGAGAAGGTCGAGGGCGAGTACCAGGGCGCGGTCTTCCGCTGGTCCGCCGGTCTCGAGGCGGGCGTGAACCGCACCCTGCTCGGTCCCGACGGATCGATCTACGTCGGCGGCATCGGTGAGGCCGGCAACTGGAGCGAGCCGGGCAAGCTCCGCTACGGCCTGCAGCGGATGAGCCCGGCCGACGGCTCGGCGTTCGACATGCACCAGATGCGCGCCACCAGGAACGGCTTCGAGATCCGGTACACGAAGCCGCTGTCGCAGGAGACGGTCGAGAAGATCGCCGCGGACCCGAACGCCGCGTTCCGGATGACCCACTGGCGCTACGCGCCGCGGCCGACGTACGGCGGCCCGAAGGTCGACGAGCGTCCGCTGTTCGTCTCGGGCGCGGAGGTGTCCGCCGATCGCACGTCGGTGAAGCTCAGCGTCGACGGTCTGGAGGAGGGCCGGGTCGTGCACCTGCGCTCGCCGCGGCCGTTCACCAGCGAGGGCGGGAAGGAGCTGTGGAACACCGAGGCCTGGTACACGCTCAACTCGATTCCCGGCTACGAGTCGCCGGCCGACCGGGGTTATCTCGAGGCGGAGCAGGCGACCCTGAAGGGCAGCGCCAACGTCGCGGTCGAGCACAACGGTTACTCCGGCTCCGGGTTCGTGGACGGCTTCGGCAACGTCGGCGCCTCGGTCACCTTCGACGCGAAGATCGATCGCGCCGGGACGTACCCGGTCCGGCTGCGCTACGCCAACGGCCCCGACCCCGCACCCGGCACGAAGCGCGTCTCGGTCTACCTCAACGGCACCGAGGTCGAGCCGTGGGCGCTGGAGTCCACCGGCGACTGGCAGACCTGGGGCACCGCGACACGGTCGATGAAGCTGAAGGCCGGCGTCAACCGGATCACCCTCCGCTACGACCAGGGTGACGAGGGGAACGTCAACTTCGACGCCCTCAAGGTCGGCGGCGGCGAGGACATCTGTACGCCGCAGCGACCTGCCCCGGGCTACACGTCGCTCTTCGACGGAACCCTGTCCTCCCTGGCCTCGTGGCGGATGGCCGGGCCGGGCTCGTTCGGCCGGCAGGACGACTGCTCGCTGCGTACGACCAACGGCCTGGGCCTGCTGTGGTACGCCGAGCAGGAGTTCAGCGAGTACAGCCTCAGGCTCGACTGGAAGCTGCTCCGCGACGACAACGGCGGCGTCTTCATCGGCTTCCCCAACCCGGGCAACGACCCGTGGGTCGCGGTCAACCAGGGCTACGAGGTCCAGATCGACGCCAGCGACGCCCCGGATCGCACCACCGGTGCCATCTACACCTTCCAGGGAGCCGACCCGGAGGCCGTCGCAACCGCCCTCGAGCCGGTCGGGTCGTGGAACTCGTACGACATCCGGGTCAAGGGGTCGACCGTCAAGGTGTTCCTCAACGGGACCCTGGTGAACGACTTCACCAGCACCGACCCCGCCCGCGACCTCGCCGGCTTCGTCTGCATGCAGAACCACGGCGGAGGTGAGACCGTCTACTACCGCAACGTCCAGGTGAAGGACCTCACCGACTGACGTCGGTCGACGTTCGCGCCGGCTGGGCTCCCTCTCGACTCACGAGAGAGTGTGCTCACGCCGGCGCGTACGTCGTCTGCTCACCAGGACACCGGCTCCGACTGCGAGCAGGCCGAGCGAGATGGCCGTGAGGATGACGCCCATCCCCAGCAGTGAGGATCCCGAGGCCTGGTAACCGACCACGGCGTTGTCCTCGGGGTCGTCGAGGTCGTAGGCAACGGTCGCGGTCGTGCCGACCTCCGGATGTTGCTCGCTGTCGGCAAGTGCGAACGCGGAGTGGATCCGGGCGTCCTCGGCCACGAACTCGACTTCCACTTCTCGCCGGGACGCACGATTCGCGTCGGCGAACTCCACGATCGTGCCTTCCGCCCGTACACCCTCGTCGACAAGCGTCTCGTGATGGCGGACGTCGACAGCGCCCCAGCCGAGCAGCACCGGCCCCACGATCGTGAAGGTCGCGAACACCCCGACCTGGATCACGCGAGCGACTCGAGATCCCGTCAACGCCACCCTTGCTCCTTCTCGACGTTCTCCACCGACTCGAGTGCGTCAGTGGGCCATGTCGACGAAGCGGCTGTAGTGGCCCTGGAAGGCTACGACGAGGTCGCGGGTGGGGCCGTTACGGTGCTTGGCGATGATCACGTCGGCCTCGCCGGGGCGGGTCGACTCCTTCTCGTAGACGTCGTCGCGGTGGAGGAGGACGACCATGTCGGCGTCCTGTTCCAGGCTGCCGGATTCGCGAAGGTCCGAGACGGCCGGGCGCTTGTCGGCGCGCTGCTCGGAACCACGGTTGAGCTGGGAGAGCGCGATGATCGGGACCTCGAGCTCCTTGGCCAGCAGCTTGATCTGGCGGGAGAACTCGGAGACCTCGAGCTGACGGGACTCGACCTTCTTGCCGGAGCTCATCAGCTGGAGGTAGTCGATGACGATGAGGCGGAGGTCGTGGCGCTGCTTGAGCCTTCGGGCCTTGCTGCGGATCTCCATCATCGTCATGTTGGGGCTGTCGTCGATGAACATCGGCGCACTGGAGACCTCGCCCATCTTGCGGGCCAGCTTGTTCCAGTCGTCATCGGACATGTTGCCGTTGCGGATGTGGTTGAGCGGCACCTTCGCCTCCGCGGACAGGAGGCGCATGGTGATCTCGGAGCGGCTCATCTCCAGGCTGAAGAAGACGCTGGTCAGGTTGTTGTGGATCGAGGCCGCGCGGCAGAAGTCCAAGGCGAGGGTTGATTTGCCCATAGCAGGGCGCGCCGCCACGATGATCATCTGGCCGGAGTGGAAGCCGTTGGTGAGCTCGTCGAAGTCGGCGAAGCCGGTCGGGACGCCGTAGAGGCCGGCCTCGCGGTTGGAGATCGCCTCGATCTCGTCGAGGACGCCGTCCATGATGTCGGCGAGCGGGGAGTAGTCCTCACCGGAGCGCTTGTCGGTGAGCTTGAAGACCTCGGCCTGGGCCTCGTCGACGATGTTGTCGACCTCGCCCTCGCCGGCGTAGCCGATCTGCACGATCTTGGTGCCGGCCTCGACCAGGCGGCGCAGGACCGACTTGTCGCGGACGATCTCGCCGTAGTAGGCCGCGTTGGCGGCGATCGGGACGTTGGAGGCGAGCGTGTGCAGGTAGGGCGCACCGCCGATGCGCTCCAGCTCGCCCTTGCGGCGCAGGTCGTCGGCGACGGTGACCATGTCGGCCGGCTCGCCGCGGCTGTAGAGATCGAGGATCGAGTCGTAGATCGACTCGTGGGTCGGGCGGTAGAAGTCGGTGCCGCGCAGCGTCTCGGAGACGTCGGCGATGGCATCCTTCGAGATCAGCATCGAGCCCAGGACGGCCTGCTCGGCGGCCATGTCCTGCGGTGGGGTGCGGTCGTTGACCGCGCGCGGGGCGTTGCCCGGTTCGTACGCAGCGGGGCCGTCGCCCCACTCCTCGAAGGGCGGCTCCGGGAAGTCGCCCGGACCGTCCATCGAGCCGGTCTCAGTGACGCTCATTCCCTTGCCCCTCCGTGGTCTGCGGATCGTCGCGGCGTGATCTCGGTCGGTCCGATTCCCACGCTACGGGTGAGCACCGACAGTTCTGCTCGCGCAGTCCTGGGCCGACCCTCGACGACACCTCAAGTCTCCGCGACCCTACGTCGGAGACCGCATCGGCGACAGGGGGTTATCCACAGCCCCTGGGGATAACCGGGGGATAGCGGTGGACGACACCCTGGTCAATGTGAACAGCCTGGGGAACTGGCTGTGCATAACTAGTGCAACACAATCGGCAAAGGCGCTCTGGCCTGCGCTTTCGTAGTTCACGCGCTGTGGACGAAAGAAAGTACGCAGCGCATCGGGATTTACCCCCAGGATCGTCGTTCCACCTCAGGCGTTTTGTCGACATAGCGCCGCAACGACGTTTTCCACAGGTTTTCCACCTGCCCTGAACAACGCTTCGCGCCGACGGTGTTTAACCTTGAGACCGTGACGACCCCGGCGGATGCGACGAGCTACTCGAAGACCGACCGCCGCGGCCTCGACAAGGAGATCTGGCGGCTCGCGATCCCGGCCTTCCTGGCACTCGTCGCCGAGCCGCTCTTCCTGCTGGCGGACTCCGCGATCGTCGGCCACCTCGGCACCCGCGAGCTCGCCGGCCTCGGTGTCGCCGGCGTGGTGCTCCAGACGATCGTCGGTCTCTGCGTCTTCCTCGCGTACGGCACCACAGCATCCGTCGCCCGCCGGATCGGCGCCGGCGACACCGCCGGTGCCCTCCGGCAGGGGATCGACGGGATCTGGCTCGCCGTCATCATCGGGACCGTCGTGACCGTCCCGGTGATGGTGCTGGCCGAGCCGCTCAGCCGCGCGATCGGCGCGGGCGACGCCGTGGTCGGTCCGGCCACGACCTACCTCCGGATCGCCGTCCTCGGCGTGACGCCGCTGCTGATGATGCTCGCCGCGACCGGCGTGCTCCGCGGCCTCCAGGACACCCGCACACCGCTGGTCGCGGCGGTCGTCGCCAACGTACTCAACATCGTGCTCAACGTCGCGCTCGTCTACGGGGCCGGTCTCGGGATCGCGGGTTCGGCGATCGGCTCGGTGATCGCGCAGGTGCTGGCGGCCGGCATGCTGACCTACGTCGTGGTGCGCGCCGCCCGCGGCGAGTCGGTGCCGCTGCGACCGGACGCGCCGGGGATCCGCGCCGCCGCGCGGGCCGGTGTGGCCCTCGTCGTGCGCACGCTGACGTTGCGCGTCGCGCTCCTGGTGACGACGTACGCGGTCACCCATCTCACCGTCGGTGACCAGGCCGTCGGGCTGGCGACCCACCAGATCGCCTTCACCCTGTGGACGTTCCTGGCGTTCGTGCTCGATGCGATCGCGATCGCCGCACAGGCGCTGACCGGGCGATCGCTGGGGGCGGGAGACACCCGGGAGACCCGGGCCATCACGGCCCGGATGGTGTGGTGGGGCGTCGTGATCGGGGTCGCTGTCGGCGTACTTCTGGCTGCTCTCTCGCCCTTCCTCGGCGCCCTCTTCACCGAGGACCGGGCGGTGCGCGACCTGCTGGTGCCGGTGTTGATCGTGGCGGCCGTCGCTCAACCCGTCGCGGGTGTGGTCTTCGTGCTCGACGGGGTGCTGATCGGCGCCGGCGACGGGCGCTACCTGGCCTGGGGCGGGATCTGGACCCTGGTCGCCTATGTCCCGCTGGTCGCACTGGCGGTCGCACTGGGCGGTGGGCTGGTGTGGGTGTGGATCACCTTCGCGATCGGCTTCATGGGCGCCCGCTTCGTCGTGCTGACGCTTCGCGCGCGCAGCGACCGCTGGCTGGTCACCGGCGTCTGAGCCCGGTGACCAGCCAGTCCTGGCATCAGGGGTTGCTGGTGACCTGGATCGGGTTGTTGGCCGCGTCGGTCGCGTTCACGGCATAGGTCGCCGCGAAGGAGACCTGGTCTCCGTTGGCGATGCCGGCGAGCCCGCACATGAAGCCGGACACGTTGGACAGCGTCAGGGTGGGCTCGCTGCCGCTGAGGGTGAGCGTGCCGGACGAGGCGCCGTTCGTGTAGGCGCCGGCCACCGAGCCGGACGCGTCGAACGAGCAGCCGGAGCCGCTGACCCTGGCCACGATCCCGCTGATGCTGCCGGCGGTGGAGCCGTTCGCGTCGGTGTCACCGGTGGCGTCCAGCGACCAGGTGCCCGACCCGGTGACCGTGAAGTCGATCCCGGCGGGGCCGGTGCAATCGGTGAAGGAGACGCTGGATCCGTCGAGCGCGGCGATCCCGGTGCCACTGATGGCATCGCCCGGGGTCGTGGTGCCCGAGATCGAACTGCCGCTGCAGGTGACCGTGGCACCGGCGGTGACGTCGGTGAAGGTGATGCCGCTCCCCTGTGCCCCGAAGGCAACGCTCGATCCGGCGGCCGCGGAGCCGGCACTGAGGTTGTAGCTCGAGGCGGCGAACGCTGCCGGGGAGGCGAGGCCGATCGCGGCGACGGCTGCGACCGGTACGACGGTGAATCTGGCCAGCTTGGACATGTTCGACATGACACGCTCCTCTGGTGGTGGGGTCGGCCGAGTGGTCTCGGCCGACGATCACGCTAGGAGCGGCTCGGCGCGCACGGGCTGGTCCGGACCAGGGACCCGCACTATTTCGTTCATATCAACAACATGTGTCCCGGTTACCTTTCGTCCGGCGCCGCTTCGCGTACGCCGCCTCCGCCCGCCACCGCGGCAGCGCCGACCGCAACGCCCGCATCATCGCCAGCCTCGCGGCCGGATCGTGCAGGTCCGTCCCGAGGAGCTCGCGGAGGAGACGTACTCGGTAGGCGGCCGTCGACGGCGGCAGCTGCATCCGCGCCGCCACATCGGCCGGCCGGTCGACGCCGTTGTGCAACATGACCTCGAGCGTCTCTCCGAGAATCCACCTGGAGTGCGGCTTGACCTCCTCGAGCTTTCCGAGCACGGCGCGGTTGTCATCGGTCAACATGGGGGACCTCCCGAATGGCCGCCAGCGGATCCCCGGCGATCCGCAAGAGAACAGGTTATAGATCCGCCCGGTGTTTCGATGAGGTTTCGAGACAACCGGTCCCACATACTCGGTTGCGCCGGATCCCGCTCGGCGCGAAGGTCAGCACATGCCCGCTGATCCGAAGAGCACCTTGAAGACGTACATCGACGCGCGCCGCGAGGCGCTGATCTCCAAGGTCGAGGACCTGTCGGAGCGAGAGGCCCGGATGCCGCGTACGCCGACCGGCACCAACCTGATCGGCATCATCAAGCACGTCACCGGCGTCGAGGCCGTCTACCTGGGGTCGACGTTCGATCGCCCGTATCCGCATCCCGAGGAGCTGATCTCGGACGAGGTCTTCGAGGTCGACCCGCAGGCGGACTGGTACGCCACCGAGGACGAGACGGTCGCAGGGATCATCGCTCGCTACCGCCGCGTCATCGCTCACGGGAACGAGACGATCGACGCGCTGCCGATCGACGCGATCGGGCACGTGCCGCACTGGGGCGGCGAGGAAGTCACCCTGCACCAGATGCTGGTGCACCTCTTCGCCGATCTCGCCGGCCACTGCGGCCAGGCCGACATCCTCCGCGAGGAGGTCGACGGCGCCGTCGGTTGGCGCAAGCCGGGTGACAACATCCCCTCGGAGTACGACTGGCCGGGGTACGTCGCCAAGCTGACCGATCTCGCGAACAAGTTCTGAGCCGAGGCGAAAACGAACAGGCCCGCCTCCCGGAGGAGGCGGGCCTGTGTGAATCCCTAGATCAAGCGGGGACCACGTTGAGGGCCAGCTTGGCGGACACCTCGTCGTGGAGCTTGACGGAGACCTCGTGGGAACCGAGCGACTTGATCGGGTTGCCCAGCGCGATGGTGCGCTTGTCGATCGACTCGCCGGTGGTCTCGGTGACCGCAGCGGCGATGTCGGCGGCGGTGATGGCGCCGTAGAGGCGGCCGTCCTTGCCGGCGCGGACCTTCACGTTGACCGTGCTGGCCTCGAGCTTGCCCTTGATCTCGGCGGCGTGAGCCTCGTCGCGCACGGAGCGAGCCGAGCGCGCAGCCTTGATCGACTCGACCTGCGACTCGGCCCCGCGGGTCCAGCGGATGGCGTCGCCACGCGGGATCAGGTAGTTGCGGGCGTAGCCGTCCTTGACCTCGACGACGTCACCGGCGGAACCGAGCCCGGTGACCTCCTGCTGAAGGATGATCTTGGTAGCCATGTCGATCCTCCTCAGCGACCGGTGGAGGTGTAGGGCAGCAGAGCGACCTCGCGCGCGTTCTTGACGGCGATGGCCACGTCGCGCTGGTGCTGGACGCAGTTGCCGGTCACGCGGCGGGCGCGGATCTTGCCGCGGTCGGAGATGAACTTACGGAGGAGGGTGGCGTCCTTGTAGTCGACACCGGTCGCCTTCTCCTTGCAGAACTGGCAAACCTTCTTCTTAGGCTTGCGAATCACTGCCTTGGCCATTGTGGTGCTTCCTTTCTAGAAGCCCGGCCCCGCCGCGGAGCGGCTTGTGGGTTGAGTGCCGGAATGGTTGAGGGATTCGAATATATGGATCTGTTGATCAGAAGGGAGGCTCGTCGTTGCCCACGCCCGGGGTCGCCCACGGGTCGTTGGCCGGCGCGCCGCCGCCCGCATTGGCGGGCTGCTGCGGAGCCGGCGAGGCCCACGGGTCGTTGCCGGCCGGGGCCTGCTGGCCACCACCCTGGGGGCCGCCGTAGCCGCCGCCCTGGTTGTAGCCACCGCCCTGGTTGTAACCGCCGCCGCCACCCTGGCCGCCGGACTGCCGGCTGGCCTTGGTGACCTTGGCGGTCGCGTAGCGGAGCGAGGGGCCGATCTCGTCGCACTCGAGCTCGAAGACAGTGCGCTTCTCGCCCTCACGCGTCTCGTAGGACCTCGACTTCAGGCGACCCTGAGCGACGACACGCATGCCGCGCTGCAGGGACTCGGCGACGTTCTCAGCAGCCTGGCGCCAGATCGAGCAGCGCAGGAAGAGGGTCTCCCCGTCCTCCCACGAGTTGGTCTGCCGGTTGAAGCTGCTGGGCGTCGAAGCGATCGTGAAGTTGGCAACGGCCGCACCCGACGGAGTGAAGCGAAGCTCCGGGTCGTCGGTGAGGTTGCCGATCACGGTGATGACGGTGTCGCCTGCCATGAGATCTCCCTTGAGTCTGATCTGGGTGTCGGTGTCGGTCAGGAGTTGTACCTAGAGCCCAAACATAGGGCCCAGCACCGACATTTCCGACGGTGACATCCGCGTCACTTGGACGGGCGGATGACCTTCGTACGCAGGATCTGCTCGTTGAGGCCAAGCTGGCGGTCGAGCTCCAGAACGGTCTTGGGCTCGGCGGTCAGGTTGACGACGGCGTAGATGCCCTCGGCGTTCTTGTTGACCTCGTAGGCCAGACGACGACGTCCCCAGACGTCAACGTTCTCGACGGTGCCACCATCGTTGGTGACGACCTTCAGGAACTTGTCAAGGGTCGGGGCGACGGTGCGCTCATCGAGGCTGGGCTCGAGGATCACCATTACTTCATAGGCGCGCATAGCGTTCTCCACCTCCTACGGACTCGGCGGCCATGGTCTCTCCATGGCAGGAGGGCTGATGCGATGTCCCATCTCCGTCTGTGGAGAGGGACGCGTCAGCGTATCAACCAGCGGAACCCTCGGCCGAATCCACGGCCTCGACCGTGAACGGCACCGTGATCACCTCGCCGTCGCCGAGCCGGAACTGGGCCCACAGCCGGTAGAGACCGGTTTTCGGTACGTCCAGGTGCAGCCCGAGCTCGGGGCCGAAGGTGGCCCCGGGGACCGCCAGCTCGGCGCCCTCGGCGTGACCGTGCACGAACGTCTCGCCGTCCGCGCTCATGACCACGACGTGGCCGGCCGCACCGAGATAGGGCTGTAGATCGTCGACAATCTTCCCGTTGCTGTCTTCGAACCGGAAGTGCAGGTCGCTCTGCTGGTCGGCGACCAGCGTGCCTTCGAGCGTGACGGTGAGATTGTCGACAGTCGACGATCTCGGGCTCGCCTCGAGCGGGACGGCCGGAGGCTGCGTACCGTCGATCGTGAGCTGCTGGCGGTCGAGCACGTCCGCGATGTCGGCCCGTCGGCGGAACTCGGTGTCGACCCGGTAGGTGCCTCCGGCAGGGAAGGTCACGTCGGTCTCGAGCTCGCCCGGGCGTCCGGTCGGCTCGGCGTGCAGGTGACGGAACCAGGAGAGGTCCGCACTGGTCACGATGACGTGCATCCAGGCCTGGTGGGTGCGACCGAGGTCGGTCACCGGCTCGCCGGTCCCGGCATCCGTCACCAGGAACCGGAGCCCGCCCTCGCGCCGGGTGATCGCCACGTCGATGCCCGACTCGTCGGAGGCGACGGGGGCGATGTCGACCTCGTGCATCTCCGTCATCGACGGCCGCATCGGGCTCATCCCCTGCGCCCACTCCAGGATCCCGTTCATGCCGCGCTGCGCCGGCTCGGTGCGCGACAGATAGGTCAGCGCGGCCCCGATCGAGAGCGCGACCACCGCTGTGACCAGCAGATATCCACCGTCGCGAGCCTTGGTGAGGAAGCCGCGGCCGGCGTACGCCTCGGGGGTCTCGGGACGCCGGAAACCGCGCAGCCGCAGCGCGTTGGTGACCACGCTGACCGAGCTCATCGCCATCGCGGCGCCGGCGAGGACCGGGTCGAGCAGGGCGAGGGCGGCGACGGGGATCAGGAGCACGTTGTAGGCGAAGGCCCAGAACAGGCCCTGCTTGATCGTCGCGACCGTGCGGCGGGAGAGCGCCAGCGCGGTCACCACGCCGCGGAGGTCGCCGCCGACCAGAGTGATGTCGGAGGCGGCGAGGGCGACGTCGGTGCCGGTGCCGATCGCGATCCCGACGTCGGCCTGGGCCAGCGCCGGGGCGTCGTTGATCCCGTCGCCGACCATCGCGACGACCTTGCCCTCCTCCTGGAGCTGGTGGATCCGGTCGAGCTTCTGCTCGGGCAGAAGGCCACCGGCGGCATGGCGTACGCCGACCTCGTCGGCCACCTTCGCCACCGTCGAGGCCGCGTCGCCGCTGAGGATGTGCACCTCGACGCCCGACTCCTCGAGCAGGCGCACCGTCTCCCTGGCCTCGTCGCGGACCTGGTCCGCGACGCGGATCGACCCGGCGTACGCCCCGTCGACCGCGACCAGCACCGAGCCGTTGTCGGCGGCCTCGATGCCTTCCTCGGCCAGCATCGCCGAGTTGCCGACGACGACCCGGCGCCCGTCGACGAGGGCGCTGATGCCGCGTCCGGGGTGGGCCTCGAACGCAGAGACCTGCGCGTCGGCGGTGTCTCCCGACGCTTCTGCCCGGGCTCGGAGCGCCGTGGCCAGCGGGTGGTCGCTGCCGGTCTCGGCGGCCGCGGCGATGCGGACGAGCGCGTCCGGCGTCCAGTCGGCAGTCGTGGTGATGTCGGAGACCTGAGGCTTGCCGTGGGTGATCGTGCCGGTCTTGTCGAAGACGATGGCGGTCACGGAGCGGGCACGCTCCAGGGTCTCGCCAGAGCCGACCAGTACGCCGAGCTCGGCGGCGCGGCCGGCGCCGACCATGACGGCGGCCGGGGTGGCCAGGCCGAGGGCACAGGGACAGGCGATGATGAGGACCGCGATGGCCGCGGTGACGGCGCTGGTGAGCCGGTCGGCGTCGGGGCCGAGGACCAGCCAGCCGACGAAGGTCAGCGCGGCCACGACCAGGACGGCGGGCACGAACACCTCGGAGACCCGGTCGGCCAGGCGCTGCAGCTTGGTGCCGGAGCCCTGCGCCGACTCGACCATCGCGATGATCTGCGCGAGCGTGGTCTCGGCGCCGACCGCGGTCGCCTCGATCTCGAACGAGCCGGTCTGGTTGATCGTCGCGCCGATGACGATGTCGCCCTCGACCTTCCGCACCGGGTCGCTCTCGCCGGTGAGCATGGACTCGTCCACGTAGGACGCGCCGGCGACGACGCGGCCGTCGACCGGGATCTTCTCCCCGGCGCGCACGCG
The DNA here is from genome assembly GCF_042798275.1 of Nocardioides sp. NPDC057767. Taxonomy (NCBI): domain Bacteria; kingdom Bacillati; phylum Actinomycetota; class Actinomycetes; order Propionibacteriales; family Nocardioidaceae; genus Nocardioides; species Nocardioides sp. NPDC057767. Next base: position 54,924 of record NZ_JBHVKJ010000018.1, read on the forward strand.
GATCCGGTCGTTGACCTTCAGGCTCGCGACCGGGACGGTGACGTCACGACCGTTGCGGACGACCGTGGCCGTCTCCGGCATCAGGCCGACGAGGGCCTTGACCGCATCGGCCGTACGTGACTTGGCCCGGGCCTCCAGCCAGCGGCCCATCAGCACCAGGGCGATGATGACCAGGGCGGTCTCGAAGTAGAGGTGGAGCGGCAGGCCCCACGCCTCGGCCTGCCCCATCCACAGGGTCACGAAGGCGCTGTAGGCGAAGGCGATGCCGGTGCCGAGCGTGACCAGGGTGTTCATGTCGACGGAGCCGTGGCGCAGGCCACGCACTGCCGCGACGTAGATGTCCCGGCCCGCCCACCACTGGGTGATCGCGGCGACCACGAGCACGATCGACATGACCGGCTCCATGGCGTCGACGGGGAGCGGGACGTACATCAGGGCCATCAGGCCGAGCCCCACCGCCAGGGCCGTGATCCACCGCCGCTTGAGCTGGACGAGCTCTTTCTCGCGGCGGACGTCCCGACCGGCCTCGGACGACGCGGTCTCGTCCTCCTGAGGCTCCTGCGGATTGTCGACAGTCGACGATCGCAGGACTGCCTGATAGCCCGCCTTCTCGATGGCGGCGCTGATCTCGGCGAGGTCGGTGCGGGTGGGATCGAAGTGCACCAGGGCGGTCTCGGTGGCGAGGTTGACGTTGGCGTCCTCGACGCCCTCGACACGGCTGATGGCCTTGGTGACACGGCGCACGCAGCTCGCGCAGGTCATGCCCTCGATCTCGAGCTGCTGCTCCGTGGGGGTGGCGGCGGTGGGGCTCATCGTGATCAGGCCAGCGAGTAGCCGGCCTCTTCGACGGCCGCGCGGATGGCGTCGTCAGAGATCGGCTCGGCGGCGGTGACGGTGACGTTGCCGGAGGCCAGGTCGACGTCGACGTTGCTCACGCCGGCGATCTCGGTGACCTCCTCGGTGACGGAGGCGACGCAGTGGCCACAGGTCATGCCGACGACGGTGAAGTTCTGGGTGCTCATGAGAATCTCTCTAGGTTGTTGGATTGTTGACAATCAGGATCGGACGAGGCGAGCGATGGCAGCGGAGGCCTCGGCGAGCTTCTCGTCGGCCTCGGCACCACCGTTCTGGACCGCGCCGGCCACGCAGTGACCGAGGTGCTCGTCGAGCAGCCCGAGAGCGACCGCCTGGAGGGCCTTGGTGGACGCGGAGACCTGGGTGAGGATGTCGATGCAGTAGGCCTCGTCCTCGACCATCCGCTGCAGCCCGCGCACCTGACCTTCGATGCGCTTGAGGCGCTTGAGATAGGCCTCTTTGTTCTTGTTGTGGAGGTATCCGTGATCCGCGTGGCCTTCGTGCCCGGTGTGCTCGTCCATGGCGACTACCATACCCCCGTAAGGTATGAAGTCAACCCCGCGGAGTTGTCGGTGGCGCGTCCTAGACTGGGCCCATGGCTGTTGCGATCGGTGCCCACGTAGACCAGACCGACCCCGTCGCCGAGGCGACCGCGCGTGGCGCAAGCCTGGTGCAGTTCTTCCTCGGCGACCCGCAGTCCTACAAGGGCCCGGTCGTGACGTACGCCGAGGGTGCGGCAGCGCTCAAGGCCCGCGCGGAGGAAGCCGGCGTCGATCTCTACGTCCACGCGCCCTACATCATCAACGTCGCGACGACGAACAACCGGATCCGGATCCCGAGCCGCAAGCTCCTCCAGCAGCACATGGACACCGCGGCCGAGGTCGGCGCCAAGGGCCTGATCGTCCACGGCGGTCACGTCAACAAGGACGACGACCCGGCGAAGGGCTTCGACAACTGGCGCAAGGCGATCGAGGCGACCGACATCAAGGTCCCGCTCCTGATCGAGAACACGGCCGGCGGCGACAACGCGATGGCGCGCTACCTCGACCGGATCGCCGGCGTCTGGGAGGCGATCTCCACCGCCGAGGGTGCGGAGGACGTCGGCTTCTGCCTCGACACCTGCCACGCCCATGCCGGCGGCAACCCGCTCGAGACGGTCGTCGAGGACGTCCGCAAGATCACCGGCCGCATCGACCTGGTCCACTGCAACGACTCCCGCGACGAGTTCGACTCCGGCGCCGACCGCCACGCCAACTTCGGCGCCGGCCGCATCGACCCCGACCTTCTGGCAGGCGTGGTCCGCGACGCCGGCGCCCCGGTCATCTGCGAGACCCCGGGCGGCGCTGCCGAGCACACCAGCGACTTCGCCTGGCTCCGCGAGCGACTCTGACCGATTCTCACCGAATCCTCACTTCTGTCAGCCGAGTCATGAGTTCTGGCGGACGAAACGGCACATTCGTCCGCCACAACCGAAGATTCGTTCGCCACAACCGCGGTCTCGCTCGCCAAAGGTGAAGATTCGGCTGAGAATCAGACCACCCAGCGGGACCGTCAGCTATGACCCATCAGGGCCATTGACATAGGCTTTTTTGAATGAGTTCGAACTGGCGCGCCGATGTTCAAGGTCTCCGTGCCGTCGCTGTCGGTCTGGTGATCGCAGGACACGCGGGACTCTCCGGGTTCGAGGGTGGGTTCGTCGGAGTCGACGTTTTCTTCGTCCTCTCCGGGTTCCTGATCACCACCCTGCTGCTGCGGGAGACGGACCGCAGCGGCACAGTGAGCATCAGCCAGTTCTACGCCCGCCGCGCCCGCCGCATCCTGCCGGCGGCGACTGCGACGATGCTGGTCGTACTCACCTACAGCGCCATCGTCCTGCCCCAGACGCGCACCGACCAGATCGCCGGCGACGCCGGCTGGGCGGCGGTCTTCCTGGCCAACGTGCACTTCGCCAGCGAGGCCGTCGACTACTTCAACAACGCCGCGCCCTCGCCGTTCCAGCACTACTGGTCGCTCTCGGTCGAGGAGCAGTTCTACGTCGTCTGGCCGCTGCTGGTGCTGGCTGTCGCCCTCTGGATCCCGAAGCACCACCGCCGTCGCGCGATCACCGCACTCGCCTCGCTCGTGGCGGTGGTCAGCCTCGCCTGGTCGCTGCACGCGACCGCCGCCGACCCGACCACGGCCTACTTCTCCACCCCCGCCCGGGCGTTCGAGCTCGCCGCCGGGGCCCTGCTCGCGTGCGTCGCGGGTCGTCTGCAGGTCGCGACCAGCGCGACCCGAGCCGGCCGCATCGCCGCGGCGGCGCTCGGCATCGTCGGCGTCGGCACCCTCGTCTACGCCACCGCCAACTTCAGCGAGGCGACCCACTTCCCGGGCTGGCACGCCCTGGTCCCGGTGCTGGCGACGGTCGCGCTCCTGATCGCCGGCCCCGCCACCCCGACCGGCTGGCTGCTCTCCCAGCAGCCGCTGCGCTACCTGGGCGACATCTCGTTCAGCCTCTACCTGTGGCACTGGCCGATCCTGATCCTCGCCCCCGAGGCCATCCCCGGCGGCGGCATCCGCCAGCTGCTGATCATGCTGGCGCTCATCCTCGCAGCCTCCGCGGCCAGCTACCACTGGATCGAGATGCCCTTCCAGCGCCACCGCATCCCCCACCTCACCAAGGGCCGGCGCGCGCTCGCCCTCTGGCCCGCCGCCGCTGCCCTCGCCCTGGTCGCCGGCACGAGCTCCCAGGCCTACGCCGGCTACCAGGTCAATGTCGCCAAGGCCAACGCGGAGGAGTGGTTCCAGGAGAACCCCGACGTCCTCGAGACCGACGACAAGCCGGTGACCGGCGTGCTGAAGACGACGATCGAGGCCGCCGAGGATGGTGCGCCGCTGCCGCCCGAGGCCAAGTTCGACGCCAGCGACTCGTGGGCCGAGCGCGGCGGCTACTGCTACGCGGGCTACGGCGAGACCGAGCTCGACGGCGACTGCGTCTACGGCGACGGCAAGGCCGAGCGCACCGTGGCCGTCGTCGGCGACTCCCACATCGGGATGTGGCTCCCGGCGCTCGACACCCTCGCCGAGCGTCAGCACGTGAAGCTGATCCCGTTCGTGAAGCTCGGCTGCGCTGCGTACGGGGTCAAGCAGAAGTCCTCGAAGATGACCGTCGAGGAGTGCGAGGACTTCCGCAAGTGGACCAACGAGCAGATCGCCGAGCTCAACCCCGAGACGATCGTCGTCGGCGCCCGCGGCATGCTCGACATGGAGGAGCGCGACGGCGTCTCGACCGAGGAGCAGTGGCGAGAGGGCGTACGCGACGGCGTCAGCACTTTCGAGAAGATCACCCCGGACGTACGGGTCTTCGCCGACGTCCCCTCCGTCGACAGCGACCCCGGCGAGTGCCTCTCCGACGCCCGCAACCTCCTCGAGGACTGCGTCGTGAAGGCCGACGGCACCGAGGTCGACTCCAACGAGGTGACCCAGGAGGCGCTCGAGGGCACCGAGGCCGCGTACGTCGACATCGTCGACCTCGTCTGCACCGAGCGCTGCCCGCTCGTCGTCGGCGACGTCGTCACCTACTACGACGACTCGCACATCACCGCGACCTGGGTCGACCGGGTCACCCCCGCGCTCGGAAAGCGCCTCGGCCGCCTGGACCGTTCCGCGTAGAACACATCTCAGTTCTGTCGAGGCGGAACCTTGCCGTGGCGGAGCCGGCGCGGAAGAATCGAAGGTTGCCGGGCGGGGCAGTCAGTCCCCTCACCGCCCCGCCCGGCCCACGTCCCTGGCCGCCCCGGGCGCCGGTGGTCGAGCTTGTCGAGGCCTCCAAGCCGGAGGCGGGTTGGGCATCCCCCTAGTGCCCAACCCGCGCTGCGGCCCCGAAACCGCCTGCCTCCCCCAAGGCGGCGGCGCCAGCGTCCGAACCGAATTCCCCCGAATCTCGGTCCGGACAGCCCCAAGGAGTACGCGGCAGGCCGCCTGATACACCGATTTGGGAATCTTTTTCTCGACGGATCAGGAGAAGCAGACGAACGGGGCCGGCGGAGCGTCCGTGGTCGCGGCGGGAAGAGACTCGGCGAGGGCCTCGGCCGGGGCCAGGCCCTTCGCGAGTGCGCCGTGAAGACGGCTGAACACCTCGTACGCAGCCTCGTCCGCCACCACGGCGGGCGAGGCGATGACGGCGCGGGCGCCGGCGTGGAGCCAGGCGCCGACAAGTCCGATCAGCTCCTCGCCCCAGCGGATGGTCGATCGTCCGACCTCGCAGGCGGAGAGGAGCACGACGTCGGGGACGGCGGAGAGGCCGTCGATGTCGTAGCCGTACCAGGTGCCGTCGGCGAGCTCGAGGCCGGAGAAGAGTGGGTTGTCGGCGGAGTGGTGGCCGTGGGCGGCCAGGTGGAGTACGTCGACCTCGGCCGCCAGCGCTGACACGGCTGCCGCCGTGGCGTCGCTACCGGTGAGCATGTGCGCAGCGGACCATGCGGTGGCACTCTTGGCCACCTCGTCGGCGGCTCGCATGACTCGGGGCCCGGCGACGAATCCGGCCGAGGCGGTGCGCAGCGGGGTGTCGGAGCGGCTCAGCCAGGCGGTGGCGCTCTGGGCGACCGTCACGGGTCGGCCGGTGAAGCCGGACAGCAGTGTCCAGGGCACCGCGGCCAGCACGGCAGAGGGAGTCAGGACGACCGGCCGGTCGCCGATCCGCTCAAGGATCGGAGTGACGAGCAAATCGGAGAGCTGCTGGAGCCGGGCGGTCAGGTCACCACGTACGGCAACGCCCAGTGGCCCCGGGAGATCCGTCGCGGCGACATCGAGATCCGGCAGCAGGCCACCCAGGAGCGATCCCAGCGCGGCCTGATCACCGAGGTCGATGCGGGTGGCGGCATCGTCGGTCGCGACGACGGCGACCAGGCGACCGGCAGCGACAACGTAGGCGACGAGCGCATGCCCACGGATGCGTTCATGCAGCTCATGAAGGGAGATCGGGTCCGAGACCTGGCCGGACCCCTTCACCCGCCAGGCGCGCTGGCGGATCTGCTCACGCAGCTCGGCCTCGCGTTCCGGGGTCACCTCGCCGCGGAGCTCGGCCAGGTCGGCGGCGAGCTGCGGATCGGACGGCGGCCGCACCGGCTGTACCCGGGAGGCCAGCATCCGCGAACGCTCCGACCACTCGAAGAGCACGTCGGTCTCGCCCGACTCGACGGCCAGCTCCAGGCCACGCCTGGCCAGCGTTCGGCCGTGTCCGGAGACATTGGTCTGCAGGTCCAGGCTGCCGAACGAGCTCTGCCACAGATGGAAGTCATCCAGGCCGGCACGCAGCTCACGGAGCCCGGAGGCGGTCCGACCGGCGGCCACGGCCAGCTCGGCTCGGAGCTCGCGCTCCAGCAGGCGGATGTCGATCGGGGCCTCGGACGGAACCGGGCCGATGACCCTGCCGCTTGCCGGTCTCATCGGCAGGCCGGCGTTCTCCGCCGAGCGAATGCGTGCCAGGCGAGCCTGCAAACGCACCCGGAGCGCAGGCCAGCTCAGCCCTTGCTCCTCGAGCGGGGCCGCCAGCGCCTCGCCGTCCTCGCTCGGATCATGGCCTGCCGTCACCGCCGCTTCGAACGCCACCGCCCGTGCCCGCAGCGCCAGCCCTGTCGCCCGTGCGTCCTCGAACCAGCCCAGCGCCGAGCGCGCCACCCGCTCCGCCTCGACAGGATCGGTCGCAAGCAGGTGCGACGCCAGCGCCAGCTCAGCCTCCCCCTGCCGCTGGCGCTGCTTCTTGGATCCATACGCCTCAGCCGCCTGCCGAAGCATCTCCCCGCCCTGCCGCGTCAGACCCGCCGCCATCAGCACCTCAGCCCGGTCCGCGTCACACACCGCCTTAACCAGAGGTCCAGCGGCTGCTTGGAGGTCGTACGACGACTCCATCAGGGCCAGTGCGCCGACCAGATCGCCGGACAGGAAGAGGGCGTAAGCGCGGTTGTGATCAGCTTGTGCGGCCGCTAGATCGTTCCCTATTGCCAGATAGCTGCCTGCAGCGTTCCGGAAATCCTCAACCGCCGCCTCGAGATCGAGGCGGTCGAGAAACACGGTGCCTCGGTTGAGATATGCGTCTGCTAAGTCTCCCGGATGATCAGCAAGGGCCGTGATGGCCTCTCCAAACACCACAAGCGATTCCGCTGCTCGACCGGCACGACGCAAGAGCGTTGCGCGCTGCTGGAGAAGCGCACCCAAGGTCTTCGTATTGAGCCCGTCGAGGCTCAACGCCTGATCGAGCAGCTCGAGGGCTTTGTCGAAGTGCGACTCGTCCGCAGCCAGGTAGGCCAGAGTCGACTCCGCACGAGCCTGCACCTCGCTGTCACCTTCGGCCACGGCGAGCTCCCGCGCTTGATTGAGCAGGCGTCGAGCCTCAGGCACGTCACCAGAGACGGACGCAGCCACGCCCATCTGGTGAAGTCCCTCAGCGCCGCTCATCGCCAAGTCATGCCGGCGGCCTGAGTGTGGTCAGCGCTTCGAGTGCGGACCACGCTCGCTTCTTGTCCTGCTTCTCGTCTCCCGGCTGCCCGTGGTCGAGAAGCCACTGCGCGATCTTCCCGGCTAGCAAAGGAGCGGCGAACGAAGTGCCACTCCAGATCGCAAACCCCCCGGAGTAGTCGTCCGGATCGAGGGATGCTCGGGTGCGACCGAGATGCTGGGTCTCGACGCCGGGTTGGTAACCCCCGTCAAAGACCGTAGGCAGCGTGCTCAATACGCTTGCGCCGATCTCATGCGCCCGCACCCAAGGCCCGGCGTTGCTGAAGAGCGCATCGGTCGTGCCATTCGGGTTCAAGGCGCCAACGGAGACGATGGGAAGAACGTCAGGATCTTGCGAGATAGGGCCGGAACCATCACTCCACGGACCGAAGGCGGCCGGGAAACTCGGTCGAGTGGTGGCGTCGTTGCCCGCCGAGCAGACCACGAGTGTTCCGTTCGCCGAAAGGTCGGCCAGAATCTCGTACAGCGTCGGATCAAAGAGTGCGTCGGACGGCGTCTCGTGGTAGTAGCTGATCGACAGGCTCAACACATCGATTCTGCGGCCGCGCGGATCGCCCTTTCGATAGAGATGGACCAACTCGGCGATCTGGGCAAGCGCCGTAACCCAGTCTGTCTCGGCAACTAGGCCCTCAGGTGGCACGATTCGCCACGAATAGATGTCCGCATCTGGACACGCCTGATGGACGAGTCCGCTGATGAATGTCCCATGCCCAGCGAGGTCATCGATCATTCCGTCGAGCGGGCCGACCTGGTCCTCGTCGACCTCGGAGTTGGGGACACTAGAAGGCCAGCCGATCTGGTGCCTCCCAAGCCGTACATCGCGCTCTACGAAGTCGAGCCACGGGTGCTCTCCGCACCCCGTGTCGAGGATGGCTACCACTGGGCGCTCGCCCTCGAACTCGTCGTCCGAGCGACGAGCAGGCGGCGAACCTACGTAGGCAACTGGCTGGCGGCCGCCGGTGCCGAGCGGGTCGTAACCATCATCCGGGTTGGGTCGATTATGAGGGTTCGGCCTGTTGTGCGGGTTGGGTCGGTTGTGCGGGTTCGGCCTGTTGTGCGGGTTGGGTCGGTTGTGCGGATCAGCGCCGGTTTCAGGCGCCGGAACAAGCACATGCTCCAGACTGATACCGCGAGTCCCGTCCTTGGATTCAGCCCTCAGCACCTGGAGGACGGTCCAGGCGTCCGGCGCTTGGACGGCCTTGCCGGCCTTTACTCCGAGACGCACGCGGCGCACGCCGAAGCGCAGGTCCTTCGCACACTCCCGTTCATCCTCCGGCTCCGCCCGCCAACCAAACGCGTGGGCGGCCTCGCGAATCCGCCGCAACGTCTTGTCGAAATCGACCGACTTGGAGATAAGAAGGACAGCCGACGAGTAGACCGTCGAACCGGCGGCGACGCCGTCGACGGCGATCGCGTTCGTGGGGTCGAGGAGTCGCGCCTCGGACCATCCGTAGTCCATCGACAAACGTGGCTCACTCTTGGGATGCACTGTTACTCCTGGATCAGATCTCGAACGTGGGGGTCAGGAAGGCGGCGGAGCCGTCGGCGGGCTCGAAGCGGAGCCGGATGAGGCCGGCAGGCAGCGAGGTCAGCTCGAAGCGGCCCGAGGCGCCGAGGGTGACGGCGACGATCGGCGTACGGACTTCGTCGGCGCGGATGGCGCGGACGGTCATGGGTGAACCGGGGACGACCCAGCCGTCGAGGCGGGCCGTGGTGTCGGTGTCGGAGGCGACACGGACGAGAACATCGACTCCGGACTGCGCGAAGCGCAGTGTGTAGGCGGAGCGGGCGGAGGCGGGGGCCGTGGAGCGCACCCCGGCGGCCTCGGACGACGACTCCACCAGGAGCATCAGCTCCAGGTCGAGCCCGAGACCGGACTCCTCGGCGGCGCCGGCGGCGGCCGCCTGCATCCGGGAGATCAGGCCACCAGGCACGGGATCACCAGACACATAAGCCTGTCGAACCAGACCCAACAGCTCTTCGCGTGTGGGCTCCTCCGAGCGACCCATCACGACACCCCCTCGTTCTTGAGCGCGTCCCGCAGCTTCCCGAGACAGCGGCCGCGGGTGGGGCCGATGCTGCCGATGGGCATCTGAAGCTCTTCGGCCAGGCCGGCGTAGTCCGGCCGGTCGGAGAAGGCGACCACGCGCAGCAACCGTCGACACCGCTCGGGCAAGCCCTCCACGGCCGCCCAGATGAGCGAATTGCGGTCGCCCTCGACGACGAGGGACTCGGCCGAGCGCTGGGTGGGGACGCGGGACTCGAGCGCCTCGTCCTCCACGGGTACGTCACGCCCGGACCGCTTCGCGACCCGCCAGGCCTCACGGCGCGTGGTGAGTGTGAGCCAGGCGCCGACGGCGGCGGTGTCGAGGATCGAGGAGTGCTTGCGTACGAAGCTGAGCCAGGTGTTCTGGACGACGTCCTCGGCCTGCTCCTGGGTGAGCCGGTAGGAGCGGGCGACCTGCCACAGGACAGGGGTCATCGTCGCGACCAGCTCGTCGAGGGCGGCGGAGTCGCCGCTGAGCCAGCGGTCGAAGTCGGCCGTCGCCCGGGACCACACGGTCACGGGTGCGTCGGCATGACCGATCCCGCGTCCTACCCGTGTCACAGTCCCCTCCTCGACCGGCGGCCTCCGGATCGGCGCCGAGCCGGTGGGGGGCCAGATGACCCGCGGACGCGTCATCGTGGTGGTCATAGTTGCTGTCACGGCTACAAGGAGGCCCATGCCCCAAGCCGTGATACATCTGGTCGCTGACAATAGCGTCTCGGCGGCTCGGACTCACTAGACATCGGGACGATTGTCCTCACATTGGGGGTCGGCCAGACGGTGACGGACATCGGTCCCGAGCAGCTCGAGCACCGGGATTCGGCCCCACCGCCGGAGCGGGTAGCCTTCTGCGGGTGAGTCTCACCGTGCGCCCCATCACCGCTGCGGAGCATCTCGGTTACATCGAGAAGCAACCCAGCGTGAGCTTCCTCCAAACCCCTTCGTGGGCGCGGGTCAAGACCGAGTGGCGCTCGGAGTCGATCGGCTGGTTCGACCAGGGCGGTGCCCTCGTCGGCGCCGCGCTGGTGCTGCACCGGCCGGTGCCGAAGCTGGAGCGGTTCACCCTCGCCTACCTGCCGGAGGGTCCGAGCATCGACTGGTCGGGCGATCTCGCTCCGTGGCTGGAGCCGCTGGCGGCGTACCTGAAGAAGAACGGCGCCTTCGGCATCCGCATCGGTCCGCCGGTCACCACGGCCACCTGGGACGCGAGCCAGGTCAAGGACGGCATCGCCGACGACACCGTCCAGCGCCTCAACCAGCTCACCCCGAGCCACCGTGACGCCACCGGCGCCCGCGTGGTCTCGCAGCTCAGGGCCGCGGGCTGGCGGCTGCAGAGTCCCGAGGACGGCTTCGGCGCGGGACAGCCGCAGTACAACTTCGTCATCCCGCTGGCCCACCAGGACGGCACCCCGAAGACCGAGGACGAGGTCCTCAAGGGGATGAACCAGCTCTGGCGCCGCAACATCAAGAAGTCGGCCAAGATGGGCGTCGAGGTCTCCGTCGCGACCCCGGTCGACCCGGCGGACGGCGACTTCGAGGGCGACCTGAGCGCCTTCCACGATCTCTACGTCCACACCGCGGCGCGCGACCACTTCACTCCTCGGCAGCGAAGCTACTTCAGCACCATGTTCTGGGCGATGTCGACCGAGGACCCGGAGCGCATCAAGCTCTTCCTGGCGCGGCACGAGGGCGACCTGGTCGCCGCCACGATCATGGTCCGCGTGGGGCAGCACGCCTGGTACTCCTACGGCGCGTCCTCGACCGAGAAGCGTGACGTACGTGGTTCCAACGCCCTCCAGTGGGCGATGATCCAGGACGCCATGGCCGCCGGCGCGACCACCTACGACCTGCGCGGCATCACCCCGACGCTCTCCACCGACGACTCCCACGTGGGGCTGATCCAGTTCAAGGTCGGCACCGGTGGCCAGGCGGTGGAGTACGCCGGCGAGTGGGACCTGCCGCTGAACAAGCCGATCTACACGGCCTTCGATGTCTACATGAAGAGGCGCTAATGCCACTGAAATTGACCGTTGACGCCGACCGCTGGCGCAAGCACGTCCAGACCTTCGCCGAGGCGACGCCCGGCCTGGTCCCGGTCGCGAAGGGCAACGGCTACGGCCTGACCCTCCGCAAGCTCGCCCATCAGACCGAGTGGCTCACCAGCCTCGGCACCGGCGTCGACACGCTCGCGGTGGGCACCTACAACGAGGTGTGGGAGGTCGCGACCCGGTTCAGCGGGTCGATCTACGTCCTCACCCCGTGGCGGCCCTACTCGCCCGAGATCAACCCGGAGATCGCCGACCGGATCATCCACACGATCAGCCGCCCCGAGGACCTGCCGCTCTTGCTGGAGCGTCAGCCGAACGCGAGGGTGATCCTCGAGCTGGTCACCTCGATGCGCCGTCACGGGATGACGCCGAGCGACCTGTGGCCGACCGCCTCCATCGCCCGCGAGCACGCCCGCTTCGAGGGCGTCACCATGCACTTCGGCCTCGACGGCGGGTCGCTGGCCGAGGTCCGCGCCCAGATGGACGCCGTCGTCGGCGCCGAGGCGAAGACGGTGTGGGTCTCCCACCTGAGCGCCAACGAGCTGGCGCAGCTGCGTGCCTCCTACGGCGACATCTCCTTCCGCCCCCGCGTCGGCACCGGGCTGTGGCTCGGCGACCGCGGCGCGCTCCACGTGACCGCGACGGTCGAGGACGTGCACCCGCTCGAGCGCGGCTACTCCTACGGCTACCGCGGCCGCACCGCCATGCGCGCCGGTCACCTGGTGGTCGCCTCCGGTGGCACCGCCCACGGGATCGGCCTCGAGGCGCCGCTGGGCGACACCCACCTGCGCTCGCGCGCCCTCGCGGTCGCCCGCGGTGGACTCGACGCCATGGGCCAGTCGCGCTCTCCCTACACGCTCGACGGCAAGGCGCTCTGGTTCGCCGAGCCGCCGCACATGCAGGAGTCGATGCTCATGCTGCCCTCGGGCGCGCGGGTGCCCGAGGTCGGCGAGGAGCTCGAGGTGCGGGTGCGCTACACCGCGACGTCGTTCGACGAGATCATCCTGGAGTCCTGAGCCTCCGTAGCGGGCTCGGTCTCGGCCTCGATCGTCGCCTCGGTCCACCGCACCGGGTCGCGCCACGGCTCGTAGATCTCCCGGACGACGACCGCGATCAGATAGATCTCGGCCGCGACGCGGGCGAGGATCGCGAACCAGTAGACCGGATGGTCACCGCCGCTGCTGGCCAGGATGTCGGCGAGATACCACCAGACCGCGACGAAGTAGAAGAGCTCACCGGCCTGCCAGATGAGCTGGTCACGCCAGCGCGGCACGGCGAGGACGGCCAACGGCAGCAGCCAGAGGACGTACTGCGGTGAATAGACCTTGTTGACCAGCAGGAACCCGGCGACGATCAGGAAGCCGAGCTGCGCCAGCCGAGGCGTCTCGCGGGCGGTCAGCCCGATGATGAGTACGCCGCTGCACCAGGCGATGAAGAAGGCCCAGGAGACGAGGTTGACCGTCTGTGCCGAGATCGCCGCGTCGCTGGCCTGCTGGACGACGAGCCACAGCGAGCCGAGGTCGGGTCCGCGCTCGGAGTTGAAGCTCCAGAAGACCTTCCACTCCTCCAGGCCGGTCGCCATCGCCGGCAGGTTGGCCAGCACCCAGGCGAGGACCGTGGCCAGGGCGGCGACCGCCAGGTCGTAGTAGCGGCGGCGCCGGATGCAGATGACGACCAACCCACCGAGGAGGAAGAGTGGGTAGAGCTTGGTCGCACAGCCGAGCCCGATCAGTACGCCGGTCAGCAGCGGCCGGTCCCGCGACCACGCCCACAGCGCACCGGCCACGAAGACCACGGCCAGCATGTCCCAGTTGATGATCCCGGTCGCCGCAAGCACGGGGGCGAGCGCGAACGCGGCCGCGTCCCAGGGCCTTCGGCGATGCGTACGTGCCAGGAACCAGGCCGAGAGCAGCGCCGTGACCGCGAAGCCGATCACGTTGACGACGATGAAGACCCGGATCTCGTGGTGCATGCCTGGCAGACCCCAGAAGCTGGAGGTCTCCACGAGATGACGCTCGTCCTCGTCAGGGGTGTCGGCCAGCCAGTCGGTGACGTGCGAGGTCGCCCAGGCGTAGTAGGAGATGCCGACCGGATACTCCATCACCTGCTGGTAGCGCGCCCGGACCTCCGGGTCGGAGGAGTAGGGCCACTCGTGCTCGGCCAGGCCGCGGTCGATGTAGAGATAGGGCAGGTCGGAGTAGCAGAAGTGGGTGTATCTGGTCTCGCCGTTGGTCCAGGTGGCGTTGTAGCAGGTCTGCTTGGAGACCATCCCGATCGCGAACGTGAGCGACGTCAGGAGCAGCAACAGGCCGACCGCGCTGAACCAGCGCCGTCGGCCGTGTGCGAGTCTCCCGAGAGGGCCGCCCACCGCGGCGGAGGCGGTCCTGACGACCGGATCCTCCGCCGTCGGGGCGGTCACTGGACCATCCGTCACTGAGTGGTGCTCCCCGCGGTGCCTGTGTCGTTGTTGCCGCCGCCATTATTGCCATCGGCAGGCGGCGAAGACGATTCACAGTCACCGAACCAGTCGCAGGCGGTCTCGGTGACCTCCGGCTCCGTCGACTCGGACTCGTCCGGGGTCGTCCCCTCGCCGGGCTGACCGTCGGTCGCGCCGTCGCTGGGCGACATGCTGGCCGACGGCTCCTCGATCGGGATGCAGAGGCCCTTGCGCTCGTCCTTGCGGGAGCAGTTCTCCGACGGGGTCGGGGTCGGCTCCGGGGTGGCCGTCAGCGACGGCTCGTGACCGTCCTCCGGGGCCTCGCCGTCCATCCAGGCGGGCTCGGGGAACTCCTCGAGATCCATGTCGTCGGTCAGCGTGCCCATGATCTCGGCCCACGTCTCGGCCGGGTAGCCGGCACCGAAGTAGGAGTCCAGCCAGCCGTCCAGCTTGCCGGAGCCCTTGCCACGGACGTACATGACGGCCGTGGACAGCTGCGGCGTGTAGCCGGCGAACCACGCCGAGGAGACGTCGTCGTTCGCGTTGGTCGCGGTGCCGGTCTTGCCGGCGGCCGGCTGGTTGATCACGCCGGCCGTCTGGCCGGTGCCGTCCTTCACGACCTGCTGCAGGGCGTAGGAGGTGTCGTCGGCAGCGTCCTCGGACATCGCCCGCTCCTCGCCGTCACGCTGGTCCCACTCGTAGACGACCTCGCCCTTCGCGTCGACCACCTTCGAGACGAGGTGCACGGTGTTGCGTACGCCGCCGTTGGCGATGGTCGCGTAGGCGTTGGCCATGTTGATCGGGCTGATCGCCTGACGCCCCAGGGTGAGCAGGTAGTTCTTCGGGTCGAAGTCGATCGAGTAGGCCGGGATCGAACGGTAGTCGGCCGGCGCGTTCTCGGCGTGCTGCTCGTCCGGCGGCAGGCCGGCCTTGACCGCCATGTCGTAGACGTCCTCACTGCCGTTGGGCAGCGCGGTCGACATCTGGACGAAGGAGGTGTTGACCGACTCCTCCATCGCCTTGATGCCGGTGATGTGCTCGCCGTAGCCGTGACCGGTCGGGTCCGCGTCGCTCTGGCCCGAGTTGCGGACGACCCGGTCGGTGCCGGGGATCTCCAGACCACCCTCACCGGTCCAGGTGTCCTTGAGCGAGTAGCCCGCCTCGAGAGCCGCGGCGAGGGTGAACGGCTTCATCGTCGAGCCGGCCATGCCGCCCGAGGCCGCCCAGTTGATCTGGGAGTCGAGGTAGTCCTGGCCGCCGTAGAAGCCCTTGAGCGCGCCGGTCTTCACATCGACCGTGGCGGCGCCGATGTGCAGCTCGTTCTCCGGGTGCTTGGCGTTGACCGCCTTCTTGTCGTCAGGACGTACGTCCTTGACTGCCTGCTCCGCGGCCCGCATCGCCTTCGCGCTGAGCGTGGTGGTGACCTTCAGCCCCTTGCTGTCGATCTCCTCCTCGGTGAAGAGCGGCTCGCCGTTCTCGTTCTTGAGGGACTTCAGCTCGTTCTTCACCAGGGTGAGCGCGTGACCCTTCTGACCACCGAGACGGCTGTCGGCCTTCGGCTTGGGGAACTTGGGCAGCGCCGCCTTCGCCTTCTCGAGAGTGGCCTCGTCGTAGTCGCTGAGCGCCTTGCCCTGGCTCTTGAGCTCGGCCATGCCGTTGAGGACGTACTGGTAGCGGCCCAGCAGCTCGGTGCCGCCGGCGTCCGCGCCGGCCTTCTCCGGGTCGAACCCGTTCGGGTTGTTGAGGATCGCGGTGAGCGCCGCGGCCTCCTTGATGTCGAGATCCTGGGCAGACTTGCGGAAGTAGGTCTTCGCCGCGGCCTGGACGCCGTAGGCACCGCGCCCGAAGTAGACGGTGTTGAGGTAGCCGGTGAGGATCTCGTCCTTCGACTTCTGCCGGCTGATCTTGAGCGAGATGACCGCTTCCTTGACCTTGCGCGAGTAGGTGCGCTCCTGGGTCAGGTAGAGGTTCTTGACGTACTGCTGGGTGATCGTCGACGCGCCACCCTGGCTCCCGGTGGTGGCGTTGGAGAAGAGCGTGCGCGCGATGCCCTTGAGGTCGATGCCGTTGTTCTCGTAGAAGCTGCGGTCCTCGGCGGCCACGGCAGCGTCCTTCACGAGGGCGGGCATCTCGTCCGGGCTCAACGCGTCACGGTTCTGGTCGCCCGCCTGGAAGCGGCCGACCTCCTTCTTGCCGTCGGCGTAGTAGACGAAGCTCGACTCGGCCTCGAACGCCGCGTTGGCGCTGGGGATCGAGATCATGTTGTAGGAGACGATCACCGCGGCGCTGCCGATCAGTGCCATCACCAGGGCGAAGATCGCCGCGATCTTGGCGATCCGGACCGCCAGGCCCTTCTTGTCCAGCTCCGGGTCGTTGAAGCGGTCCATCGCCGCGCCGAAGGCGGCCTTGGGGTCGCGCGGCGGGCGACCGGAACCACCCCGCTCAGGACGGGCGGGTCGCTGACCGAGGCGGTCGACAGGAGGCTCGCCGGGGCGACGGGGGCCCGGGTAGGGCGGGCGCTGACCGGAGCGGGGACCGCCGGGAGGCATCGGGCGCTGGGCACCACGGGGCTGCGGGCGACCGCCCGAGGGCTGGCCCTGCGAACCACCCTGAGGGCGACGCGGCGCCGGCGGACGGCCTGCCGGACCACCCTGCGGTGGGCGCGGACCGCCCTGGGGTCGTCCTTGCAGCCCACCGGGATTGGATCTACGGGGACTGGCGCTGCGGGGGCTAGGCCTTTGAGAAAAGCCGCCGGATGGGTCGCTCACGGGTGTAGCACTGCTCCTGTGACTGCCCGGCACGTGACCGGACGGGCTGACACTGACAATCCCCCGACGTCGCTGAATCCCCCCGAGGGAATCCCATCAACCTGACGCGCGACGCTGCCGGACATTTCCCCGGGTGGCTCCTCGGGTCGTTGAACGGCAGCCATCAGCGTACGCAATCGACGCTAGCGCCCCAGCATCCACGCCCAGCGCGCCTCAAGTCACCTGACGTCAACAGTTCGGTGACGGTTGCATCGAAACGCCGTTCCCGGGCGTCATCAGACAAGACTTTGGTCTCTGTTTGCCATCGCAGATATATCGGTACGATAGGTCGCATGGCACGTCGCGCAGAGACGATCGAGTTGGCAGTCCTAGGGCTGCTGCACGAGTCGCCTATGCATGGCTACGAGCTGCGCAAGCGGCTCAACCTGATGCTCGGCTGGGGGCGAGTGCTGTCGTACGGCTCGCTCTACCCGGCCCTGAAGAAGATGCTGCGCAAGCACCTCATCGAGGAGGAGGCGCAGACCGTCACGCCGGTCACCCGGCGGCCGCGGATCGTCTACCAGCTCACGGCTGCCGGGGAGCGTGAGTTCACCCAGCTCATGTCCGAGGTCGGTCCGATGGCCTGGGAGGACGACAACTTCGACATCAGGTTCGCGTTCTTCGGTCGCACCGACATGGAGATCAGGCTGCGCGTCCTCGAAGGGCGTCGCAGCCGGCTCCAGGAGCGGCTCGACCGGGTGCAACGCGAGCTTGCCATGACCCAGAAAGAGGTCGACTCCTACGCCCGCGAGCTTCAGCGTCACGGTGTCGAGTCGGTCGAGCGAGAGGTCCGATGGCTCTCCTCGCTGATCGACGCCGAGCGCAACCCCAAGCCTGCGACCAACGAGCAGGCAGCGGGTCAGGGGGATCTGGGGGATGACGATGGCGTACGCGACGAAGCGGACGTCTCGCGCACAGCGCAGAGCAGCCTAGAGAACGAGAAATGACCTTCTGGCCGGTGAACCGGCCAGAAGTATGGAAGGAGCCCCGATGGGTTCGGTTCGTGTAGCAATCGCGGGAGTCGGCAACTGCGCCAGCTCCCTGGTCCAGGGTGTGGAGTACTACAGGGATGCCGACCCGGCGGGCAGCGTCCCGGGCCTGATGCACGTCACGTTCGGCGACTACCACGTCTCCGACGTCGAGTTCGTCGCTGCCTTCGACGTCGACGACAAGAAGGTCGGCAAGGACCTCTCAGAGGCGATCAACGCCTCCGAGAACAACACCATCAAGATCGCCGACGTCCCGTTCAAGGGCGTCGAGGTGCAGCGTGGTCCGACGCTCGACGGCCTGGGCAAGTACTACAAGCAGACCATCTCCGAGTCGGGCCTCGACCCCGTGGACGTCGTCTCGATCCTTCGCGAGAAGGAGGTCGACGTCCTCGTCTCCTACCTTCCCGTGGGCTCGGAGGAGGCGGACAAGTTCTACGCGCAGTGCGCGATCGACGCGGGCGTCGCCTTCGTCAACGCGCTGCCGGTCTTCATCGCCTCCGACCCGGAGTGGGCCGCGAAGTTCGAGGCCGCCGGCGTCCCGATCGTCGGTGACGACATCAAGTCGCAGGTCGGTGCCACCATCACCCACCGCGTCATGGCCAAGCTGTTCGAGGACCGCGGCGTCGCGCTGGACCGTACCTACCAGCTCAACGTCGGCGGCAACATGGACTTCAAGAACATGCTCGAGCGCGAGCGCCTGGAGTCCAAGAAGGTGTCCAAGACGCAGGCGGTCACCTCCAACCTCAAGGGCGAGCTGGCCGACAAGATCGACGACCGCAACGTGCACATCGGCCCCTCGGACTACGTGCAGTGGCTCGACGACCGCAAGTGGGCGTACGTCCGGCTCGAGGGTCGCGCGTTCGGTGACGTCCCGCTCAACCTGGAGTACAAGCTCGAGGTGTGGGACTCGCCCAACTCGGCAGGCATCATCATCGACGCCGTCCGTGCCGCGAAGATCGCCAAGGACCGCGGAATCGGCGGTCCGATCATCCCGGCCTCGGCCTACCTCATGAAGAGCCCGCCGGTGCAGATCGAGGACACCGAGGGTCGCGCCCAGCTGGAGGCGTTCATCCGCGGCGAGTGATCCTCGCTCGGCCGGTGGTCGAGCTTGTCGAGACCCCCGTCTAGTCACGGGAGGTCTCGACAGGCTCGACCACCGAATCGTTTTAGAACCGGATCGCGTCGATGATCTTGACCCGCGCGGCGATCATCGCCGGGAGGATGCCCGCGATCGCGCCGACGGCGAGCGCGACGGCGAGGCCGAGGAAGGCCGCCGAGAGCGGGAAGGGCGGGACGTCGTCGATGCCCTCGAGGACGTACTTCTCCACCAGCGGGTTCTTGACGGCGGCCACGGCAAGAAGCACACCGATCACGCCCGCGACGACGGTGGCCACGACGCTCTCCATCATCACCGAGAAGAACACCCGCCCGGTGGTCGCGCCGAAACTGCGCCGGATCCCGATCTCCCGGATCCGCTGCTGGATGGTGACCAGCGCGATGTTGAGCAGGCTCAGCGCGCCGAGCAGCAGGATGATGCCGGCGATCCCGATGATCACCCACTTGATCGGGCCGATCGGGTCCTCGCCGCCCCATGCCATGTAGTCGTCGCGATGGGCGTCGACCTGCAGACCCGGGAGCTCGGCACGCAGCGCCAGGTTGATCTCGGAGGCGAGCTGGTCGGCGCCCTCGACCGGCACCCACATCTCGTAGCTGGCGTCCGAGGGGGTTCCGGTCTGCCAGTGCTCGAGCGAGTCGGCCAGCATGAACGCCCGCGGCGTGCCGTAGCCGCGCAGGCTGGTCACCCCGACGATCGTGGCGGTCACCGACAGGCCCTGGCCGTTCAGCTCGACGGCGGTCGGCAGCGGTGTGCCCTGCAGACCGAGCTTCTTCAGGAACGTCTCGTCGACCACGAGCGCCGGGGAGAGGCGCTCCTTGTCCGACTCCTCCAGCCAGCGACCCTGCGGGACCACGACCCGGTGGATGGCCGCGTACGCAGGGTCGACCCCCATCAGCTCGATGCGCTTGCTCCGGCTCGCGGTGGTCGCCTTGATGTCGTAGGCGGAGATCCGCGCGGAGGCGTACGTGACGTCGAACCGCTCCGCGACCGTCTGGAACGCGGGCCGGACCCGCTCGACGGAGAGCGGCATGCCGTTGCGGTCGTCGTAGGCCATGACCGAGATGTGCGCCGGTCGCCCGTCGGTCTCGTAGGACTCGGTGAACATCTGCTTCGCGATCTGTCCGGCCGCCACCGTCGCGGTGATCGAGGCGACCGCCACCGCCACGCCGACCAGCGACAACAGCACCCGGAGCTTGTGGATGCGCAGCTCCTGCCAGGCCTCGACCGTCGAGGCGGCCAGTCCGGTGACGATGCGCGCCAGTGCCGTCCTCACGCGACCGCCTCCTCGGTCAGCGGGTGCAGCCGCCCCTCGGCGAGCCGGAACCGCCGCCGGGCCAGCGCCGCGACGTTCTGGTCGTGGGTGATCGTGATCAGCGCCGCGCCGGAGTCGTAGGTGGCCTGGTCGAGCAGCCTCATCACCATCGCGCCGGTCTCCACGTCGAGGGCTCCGGTCGGCTCGTCGGCGAGCACCACCGAGGGGGTGCGGACCAGGGCTCGGGCGATGGCGATGCGCTGCTGCTCACCGCCGGAGAGGAACTGCGGCATCGCGTCGAGGCGGTCACCGAGCCCGACCTTGTCGAGCATCGTCGCCGCGATCCGGCGGCGCTGCCAGAACTCCCTGCCCGAGGCGTACAGCAGTGGTGCCATCACGTTCTCCAACGCCGTACGCCCCGGCAGCAGGTTGAACTGCTGGAAGACGAACCCGACGTCCCGGCCGCGGATCCGGGCGGCCTGCCGGCTGCTGATGTCGGTGACGTTGCGACCGGCCCATTCCAGGGTGCCGCCGGTGGGCCGGTCCAGCAGACCGAGGAGGTTCAGCAGCGTCGACTTGCCGGTGCCGGAGCGGCCGACGATGCCGACGTGGTCCCCGCGGCGTACGTGCAGGTCGACGCCGGTCAGGATGCGCAGGTCCTCGCCGTCGGGGAGTTCCACCGTGCGGGCCACACCGGTGAGCCTCAGCAGCTCCTCCTCGCTCACATCTCCCCCGCCGGCATTTCCTCGGGCATCTCCTCGCCCGTGCCGCCGCCGGTCTCCTTCGAACCCGGGACGTAGCGCAGCACCGAGTCGCCGGCCTCGAGCCCGCTGGTGACCTCGACGAGCTTGCCGTCGGTGAGGCCGAGCTTGACCGGCTGCTCGGTGGGGGTGCCGTCATCGCCGACGACCCAGACGCTGCCGTCACGGACCAGACCCGTGACCGCGGTGACCGGGATGGTGACGACGTCGCCGTCGCTCGCGCCCGCGTCGATGGTCATGCTCATCGTCAGGCCGTCGAAGACGGTGACCTTCTCCGGCACCAGGCAGCTGATCCGGGCACCCGCGCCCGACTCGCCCTCGCCCCCGGGCGCCCCCTCCATCATCTCGTCCTCGGGTGCGTCGCCGGCGATCGTCTCGGTCGCCGCGTCGCCGACGACCAGGTCGGTGCAGGTGAACGGCTTGGGGCCGCCCTCGATGGTCACGGTCGCGCGGTCGGGGTTGCCGGCCAGCCGGTAGCGGTCCAACGGTGAGATCGCACCGACCGCATGGAAGGTCGTGGGACGGATCGAGACGACCACGCCGTCCTCGGCGACGTCGGTCATCATGTCGACGGCGTAGTTGCCGACGATGCCGGTCGCGGGCGCGACGACCGTGTACCAGTGGTAGACCGGCTTCGGCGCCGGCGGCGCGACCGGGGCGTCGTCACGGTCGCCGTCGCCGCTGGCTTCATCGACCTTCCCGGGTTCTTCCGGCTCCACCTCGGCAGGCTCTTCGACGGCCGCCTCGGCGGGCTCCTCCTCGGCGCGCACCTGGAAGAGCTTGTCGCCATTCTTCACCTTGGCACCCGTGTCGGCGAACTTGTGCGCCAGCACGCCGCTGACCGCGCTCGTCGCCGAGACCGGCTTGTCGATCACGATGGTGCCGTCGATCGTGAGCGAGTTGGAGATCGTGCCCTTCTCGGCGACGACCTCCTCCGGTGGGATCTTCCCGGTCGGCGTCAACGGTGCCCCGTCGGCGTCCTGCGTCGAGCCCGTGAAGGCCAGCTTGAAGAGGCTGACCGCGACGACCAGTCCGATCACCGCCCAGAACGACCTGAAAAGTACGCGGCGCACCGCCGTCTTCGACATGAGCGGACTGTAGCCCCGGGTGCCGCGTCCCGGCGGCCCAATTTCGGACCGGTTCGGCAACACTCCATCCACGTTCGCTTCGAACGTGTGTTCCATCCCCTAGACTCCCGGGGCCCGAACGATCGACCGCCTCAGGTACCGGAGACCCCACGATGCGTCCCGACAACGACACGCCCCCGGACCGGCCGACCCCGATGGGCGGCAACGGCACGGCAGCCAACGGGCGTGGCCTGATCCTCTTCGGCGCCGTCTCGGTCGCGCTGATCTCGACAGCGGCTGCGTACGTCGCGATGGTCGGCTTCGGGCGCGACGTCCTCGCCATGGGCACGATCAACGCCTACGCCTTCGCCGGTGTCTTCGAGCTCTCACTGGTCACCGTCGCGCTGATGGCGCGGGAAGCGGCGCAGCAGGACCGGCCGGCGCAGACGCTGCTGACCCTCACCTGGCTGCTGTCGGCTGCGTCCGGGTTCTTCGCCGGCTGGCACGAGATCCACCTCGGCCACGCCGTCACCGCCGCGGCGTTCCGGTTCATCGTGCCGCTGCTGGCCGCGCTGATGTGGCACCTGGCGCTCGTCGGCGACCGCCACCTCGCCATGGAGCGCTCCTGGTCCGACCTGCGGATGGGCGCCCGGATGCACGCCCTCCTGGCCACCCGCGTCGAGTGGCGGCGGGCTCGCGACACGGCGGTGCGGAAGCGTACGGCCTCCTCGCGCCGGAAGCTCGAGCGCGCGCAGAAGCGCTACTGGCGCGCCGAGGCGGTGGCGCTGCGTTCCGTCGCGCCGGGCGCGATGCGCGAGCAGATCACTCAGTGGGTCGACGCCTTCGCCGCGGTCGCCGAGGGCACCCGCCAGGCCGACCGGCTGCCGATCACGCTGCCCGACGTCCACGAGGCGCTCAGCGTGCCGGTCGTGGAGCAGGTCCACCACGTCGCGCCCGCTCGCGGCTCCGACCGGGCCATCGAGGCGCCGGTCGAGGCGTCGGCGGACATCCCGTTCGACCGGACCGTCGACACCGTCTCCGACGTGCCCCGCGAGGTGACTCCGTCGCGAGAGCCCCGGACGCGCGAGATGGCCTCGGCCCTCGCCACCACCGATGCCCGTCAGCGGGTGTCGAGCCGGGTCCCCGACGCCGCGCGCACCGCCGCCGAGGCTGCACCCGGCGCCGGAATGGTGCCGCAGTTCAGCAACGGCCGCACTGTCACCAAGCCCGCCGACACCGACGGCGGCCTCCTGGACCGGATCCCGTTCCCGGAGAACATCCCCGACCCCGAGCCGGCCATGGACTACCCCGACATCTTTCCCGACGAGATCGCCGAGCTGCTGGCCAATCTCCCCGACGACAAGGCCGAGGCCTCCCGGCTCCTTGTCGACGCCGGCGCCCGCATCCCCGACGTGGCCGCGCAGCTCGGCGTCTCCACCAGCAGCGTCTACCGCTGGACCAGGGCAAGGGCCTGAGGCCGAGGCGTCAGCCCTCGAGGTCGGCCTTGAGCTTGGCGAGCGTGGTCGCCATGCCCGTACGCAGCTCCTCGGTGAAGGGCTCCTGACCACCGAACGCGATGTTCGTCAGCGAGCGGGAGAGAGCGGAGATGCCGGTCGGCGTCTCACGGCGGTGGGTGACCAGGGTCCCCTCCGGCGTCTCCTCGAGCTGGTAGGACCACACCGTCGTGTTCTCGGTGATCCGGAAGGCGAAGTCGGAGTGCGGGGTGAAACGTACGACCTTGGCGTTCGTCGGCCAGTGCTTCCAGCCCTGGTGGTTGATGTTGAGGAAGCGGGTCCCCTCCTTCACCTGCCCGAACACGATCGTCTTCACCACCTGCGGGCTCCACGAAGCCATCCGCGGCAGGTCGGTGATCGCGGCCCACACCTGGGCCGGCGTCGCCTTGATGGTGGTCGTCGCCTCGAGATCTGTGATCGTCGTCATAGCCCGAACCGTACCGTCAGTATGGCTCGATGGACAGTAGGTGCCCAGATGTCAACAGGGCCCTCATCCCCTATCCACGGAGGATGTCGCGACCGCCGCAGTCCTGGAGCACGTCAGCTCGAACGGGCTATGCGGAGCGCTCTGCCCACCAGTCGAGGAGCCGCTTGGCGGCCTCGTCCTCGGAGAGGATGCCCTCGTCGAGGCGCAGGTCCATGAGGAACTTGTACGCAGCCCCGACCTCACGACCGGGCGCGATCCCGAGCAGCGACATGATCTGGTTGCCGTCGAGCGCGGGACGGAGGGCGGCGAGCTCCTCCTCCTCGGAGATCCGCTCGATGCGGGCCTCGAGGGCGTCGTAGGTGCGGGCGAGGCGGTCGGCCTTGCGGCGGTTGCGGGTGGTGCAGTCGGCGCGGGTGAGCACGTGGAGCCGGTCGAGCTGGTCGCCGGCGTCACGGACGTAGCGGCGCACCGCCGAGTCGGTCCAGTCGCCGTCGCCGTAGCCGTGGAAGCGCAGGTGCAGCTCGACGAGCTTGGAGACCGCCTCGATCTCGTCGTTGGAGAAGCGCAGCGCCTTCATCCGCTTGCGGGTCATCTTGGCGCCGACCACGTCGTGGTGGTGGAACGAGACGGTCCCGTCGTCGTGGAACTTGCGCGTGCGCGGCTTGCCGACGTCGTGCATCAGCGCCGCGAACCGGGAGACGAAGTCGGGCCCGCCGCCGAGGCGCGCCTCCTGATCGATCGACTGCTCCAGCACGGTGAGGGTGTGCTCGTAGACATCCTTGTGCCGGTTGTGCTCGTCACGCTCCATCCGCAGCGCGGTCAGCTCGGGCAGCACCAGGTCAGCCAGCCCGGTCTCGACCAGCAGCGTGAGCCCGAGGCGCGGGAAGGGTGCGCAGATCAGCTTGACCAGCTCGTCGCGGACCCGCTCGGCGGAGATGATCGAGATCCGCGAGGCCATGTCGGTCATCGCGGCGACGACCTCGGGCGCGACCGTGAACCCGAGCTGGGCGGCGAACCGCGCCGCCCGCATCATCCGCAGCGGGTCGTCGGAGAAGGAGTCCTCAGGGGTCCCGGGGGTCCGCAGCATCCGGGTGGCCAGGTCGACCACCCCGCCGTAGAGGTCGACGACCTCACGGCCCGGCAGTCGCACCGCCATCGCGTTGACGGTGAAGTCGCGGCGTACGAGATCGTCGGCCAGCGAGGTCCCGTAGGCGACGGCGGGCTTGCGGGAGTCGGCCGAGTAGGCCTCGGAGCGGTAGGTGGTGACCTCGACCTGCCACGGGCCCTTGCGGGTGCCGATGGTGCCGAAGTCGCGGCCCATGTCCCACAGGGCCTCACCCCACGTACGCAGGATCTTCTCGGTCTCCTCGGGACGGGCCGAGGTGGTGAAGTCGAGGTCGTTGTGAGGTCGGCCGAGCATCGCGTCACGGACGGGGCCACCGACCAGAGCCAGTTCGTGACCGTCTGCAGCGAAGGCCTCTCCGAGGGAGTCGATCACCGGTGCGATACGGTCCAGTTCAGCAGTCACCGATCGCTGAACATCGGCGACGCTGATCGGGGGAAGCTGGCTGTCGGACACAACGCCGCAGTCTACGAGGACCGCACCCCCGGAAAGATATTCTCGAAGTCATGCCAGTCCGCCAGCATCAGGCGAGGCCGCCACGGCCACGTGGGCGAGCCACCGCCGCACTCGTCCTGGCGCTGCTGGCACCCCTGCTGCTGTTGCTTCCCGCACCCGCGCAGGCCGATGAGGAGGCTGCTGAGGCCGACCCGCTGGCGGTGAGCATCGACCAGCTCGACACGGTCAGCCTCGACGGTCGCACCAAAGGCCGGATCACCATGCGGGGCAAGGTCGTGAACACGACCGACGAGGAGTGGAGCGGGGTCAAGGTCTACCCGTTCATCGGCGACACGCCGATGACCACCTCCAAGGAGCTGGCCGAGGCGGCCAAGATGCCGGCGGACGCGCTGGTCGGCGAGCGGATCGTGACCGAGGGTGCGTACGCGACGATCCCCGACCTCGCACCCGGCGAGACCTACTCCTGGTCGCTCACGGTGCCGCGCAAGCTCCTGCACGTCACCCAGCCCGGCGTCTACTGGTTCGGGGTCCACGCGCTGGGCACGACCACGCCCACCACCGCCGACGGCCGGGCACGCACCTTCCTCCCGCTGGTCAAGGAGCCCAACAAGCGGGCCAAGGCCGAGAAGGTCTCGCTGGTCATGCCGCTGCGGCGCAGCGTGGTCTACAACCCCGACGGCAGCGTGAACTACCTCCCCGGCTGGACCCGCGACCTGAGCGCCGGCGGACGCCTCTTCCGGATGCTCGAGACCGGCACGGAGATCCCCAGCCTGACCTGGGCCATCGACCCGGCGCTGATCGATGCCGTACGTCACCTCGCCGAGGGCAACCGGCCCCGCAACCTGTCCCCGACGGACGAGAGCGGTGAGGAGCCGGAGGAGAGCGGGAGCGAGAGCGCATCGCCGTCCGCCTCCCCGCTGCTGCCCAGCCCCTCGACGGGCCCCGACACCGACGACGAGGCGATCGACGAGGAGGCCGAGGCCGCGCAGAAGGCCGCGACGGTCTGGCTGGGTCGCCTCGAGAAGGCGCTCGCCGGCCACAACCTGCTCGCGCTCCCCTACGCCGACCCCGACCTGTCCGCGCTCGCCACCAGCGACCCCGACATGCTGGCCACCGCGCGTGAGCAGACCGCCCAGGTGCTCGCGGAGCTCGGTATCAAGGCGACCTCGGCGGTCGCTCCGCCGACCGGCTACCTCGACCGCGCCGCGGTCAACCTCCTCGAGCCAGGGGCGGTCAACCTGGTCGGTGACCGGATGTTCCGCGGCACCGCGCCGGTCATCGCCGATCTCGACGGTCATCAGATGATCGTCACCTCCTCCGGTGCCTCCGCCGGTGGCCCCGGGCCCAACGACCCCATCGACGCGATCTCGGTGCGCCAGCGGATCGTCGCCGAGGCCGCCCTGCGCCGGGGCACGGACAAGCCGCTCGTGGCCGTCATCCCCGACCGGTGGCATCCTCCGCAGACCCCGGCCTCCTTCGTCACTCCGTGGGAGAACGCCCGCTGGATCGCGTCCTCGACGCTGGCCGAGGCGATGACCGGACACAAGGCGAAGTCGGTGACGGTCGACCAGCTGCGCTACCCGCGTCGCGAGATGAGGGCCGAGATCTCCGCCGACCGGATCAGCACCGCCGACGAGCTCATCGGCGCGGGCGAGCTGCTGCAGCGGGTCCTGACCCACAACGACGAGGTCGCCTCCGTCGTCACCAGCGAGGCCCTGACCACCACGTCCTACTCCGCCCGCAAGGGCGACACCGACGCCGCCGCCAACGCACTCGACCAGATCAGCTCCGAGCTGAGCTCGATCACCGTGAGCGTTCCGCCGAAGGTGATCCTGTCCAGCATGAAGGGCGGCGAGTTCCAGGTCACCCTGAGCAACGAGCTCGACGAGCCGGTCACGGTGCGGCTGGACGCGATGACCGACGAGTCGCTGCGGGTCGCGACCTCCGAACCCGTCCAGCTCGACGCCAACTCGAAGGCGAGCTTCAACCTCGCGGCCAGCATGCAGGACACCGGCACCCACACCGCACTCATCGTCGTCACCGACACCAAGGGCAACCCACTGGGCGCCCACGCCTCCGTCCCGATCCGCCCCTCGCAGGTGAGCGGGGTGATCTGGTGGTTCGTCGGCACGGGCTGCGCGCTACTCTTCGCGGCGATCGCCGTGCGACTCACCCGGCGGATCATGAAGGCCAAGAAGGCACGTACGTCTACAGGAGTGTTGTGACAGCCACCGAGCAGAAGTCCGGCGGAAGCTCGGTCCTGGCCAACAGCGCGGTGATGGCCGCGGGGACGCTCTTCTCGCGGGCCAGCGGGTTCATCCGCTCGGCACTCCTCGTCGCAGCCCTGGGTTCCGGGCTGCACGCCGACGTCTTCAACATCGCCAACACCGTCCCCAACATGCTCTACATCCTGTTGGCGGGCGGCGTCTTCAACGCGGTGCTCGTGCCGCAGCTGGTGAAGGCGCAGAAGAACGACGAGGACGGCGGGGCGGCCTACACCGACCGGATCATCACGCTCGCCGGGCTCTTCCTCGGCGCCGTGACGATCATCCTGGTCCTCGGGGCTCCGCTGCTGATGCGCCTCTACCTCGGCGCCGACTGGTACACCGCCGACCACGAGGCCCAGCTCGAGTCGGCCATCGACTTCGCCCGCTGGTGCCTGCCGCAGGTCTTCTTCTACGGGATGTTCGTGCTGGTCGGGCAGGTGCTCAACGCCCGCGGCAGCTTCGGGCCGATGATGTGGGCGCCGATCGCCAACAACATCATCGCGATCTCGACCCTGGTGATCTACCTGGTCGTCTTCGGCCCCTCCGACGTCGGCGGCTTCACCGTCGGCCAGGAGACTCTCCTGGGTCTGGGTTCCACGCTCGGCATCGCGCTCCAGTTCCTGCTGCTCCTGCCGGTGCTGCGCAAGGCGGGGGTGCGCTTTCGCCCCCGCTTCGACTTCCGCGGCGCGGGCCTCTCCCAGACCGCGAAGCTGGGCATGTGGACGGTGCTCTTCGTGGTCGTCAACCAGGTCGCCTACACGATCGTCACCCGGCTCGCCTCCACCGGTTCGGCCGCCGACGGCACCGGCTACACGGTCTACTCCAACAGCTTCCTGGTCACCCAGGTGCCCCACTCGATCATCACGGTCTCGCTGGCGACGGCGATCCTGCCGATCCTGTCGCGCCACGGCGCTGCCGGCGAGCTGCCCGAGCTGGGACGTACGCTCTCGCGACAGATGCGCAACGCGCTCGCGATCGTGATCCCGATCGCCGCGCTGCTGCCCGTGCTCTCCGAGGACATCGCCCACATCCTGTTCGGCTACGGCGCCGGCGCCGACGCGTTCAAGACGTACGCCCCGACGCTGTCCGTCTTCGCGGCCGGACTCGTCTTCTTCACGATCCACTACCTGCTGCTGCGTGGCTTCTACTCGCTGGAGCAGAACCGCACCGTCTTCTTCATCCAGTGCTCGGTCGCCACCACGAACATCGTCGCCGCGCTGCTGCTGACCCGGGCGTTCTCCGCCGAGCACACCGCCACCGCCCTGGCCGGCGCCTACACGCTGTCCTACCTGGTCGGCTCCGTCGTCTCGTACGTCGTGCTCGAGCGCACCCTCGGCGACCTGGACGGCCGCGGACTGGTCGGATTCCTCGCCCGTCTGGTCATGGTGACCGTCGTGGCGGCCGCTGCTGCCTGGCTGCTGCGCACCGGGCTGGGCCTGATCAACGACGAGCCGACGATGGTGCTGGCCTTGATCGGGGCCGCTATCGTCGGGGCGCTGCATCTCGGCATGCTGCTCCTCGGGGCGCAGGCTGCCCAGGTCAAGGAGCTGACCACGATGGTGCAACAGGTCGCCCGACGGCTGCGCCGTTGAGCACCTGCCCTTGACCACCATCGGACAGCTTCATCACTGTCTGGCACGGTCTGAAAGAATGGGTCCGATATGGAGTTCACGCAATCAGGCGACGTCCTCGCCGGCAGATACCAGCTGACGGATCTGCTGAGCGAGTCCCGTGAGGGACGCTTCTGGCGTGCCCAGGACGCGGTGCTCGGCCGCCCGGTTGCCGTGCACGTCCTCGATGCCCGTGACGAGCGTGCGCCGCGTCTGATGGCCGCGGCCCGCAACTCGGCCGCCGTCGGCGACCCCCGGATGCTGCGCGTCCTCGACGCCGCCCAGACCGACCAGGTGGCGTACGTCGTCAACGAGTGGGGCGAGGGTGCGTCGCTGGAGAACGCGCTGGCCGCCGGTGGGCCGCTGCCGCCGCAGCAGGCCGCCTGGATCGCCTCCGAGGTCGCCGACCTGCTGGTGCTGGCCCACGACCAGGGCCACGCCCACGGCCGGCTCAACCCCGAGGCCGTGCTGCTCGACGACCTGGGCGCGGTGCGCGTCATCGGCTTCGGTGTGGACGCCGCGCTGCACGGGATCGACCCCGACACGCGTGACTCCCAGCGCCGCGACCGCGTCGACGCCGTCGGTGTCCTCTACGCCGCCCTGACCGGCAAATGGGCCGGTGAGACGCTGTCCTCGATGCCGCCGGCACCGCGCGACCACGGTCGAGTGCTCCGCCCCCGGCAGGTACGCGCGGGGGTGCCGCGTCCGCTCGACGACCTGTGCGACCGGGTGCTGGGCAGCGGCGCCGACATGCCGCCGCTCACCGCGGCCGAGCTGCACTCCGCGCTCGCCGGCTTCTCCGGCGAGCCGACCGCGCCGCTCAACCGGCCCTCCGCCATCGACGAGGACACCCAGGCGATGGCCCCGCCGACCGAGCTCGAGCCCGCCGAGGCACAGGCTGCGTCGAACGCCATCGGTGTGGCCCCCGACGCCGTACGCCCCCAACGTCAGCGTCCGGCCTCCCCGCCGCCGATGCAGGACCCGACCCCGTCGAAGCCGCTCTTCGCCGACGAGACCCCCGGCTACACGCCGCCGCCGCCGCGTCCGCAGCAGGCTCCGCCGGCCGCTCGGCGCCCGGTGGCACCGGATGCCTCCTACAACGGCTGGCAGGGCCCCTGGACCGGTGCCAACGTACCGATCGCCGAGGAGCCGGACTACAACCAGAAGCCCGGCGCCAACTGGCTCCGCATCGCGATGGGTGTCGCCCTCGTGGTGCTGGTCCTCATCGCCGGCTCGATCGCCTGGAACATCATCAGCGACGACCCCAACACCACCGCTGAGAACCCCGGCACCGGGAGCAACGAGGGCAATGACGGTGGCCAGGCTGCCGAGCCGACCGTCATCAAGGGCATCACCGCCAAGGACCTCGACCCCCACGGCGAACCGCCCACCGAGACGCCCGACCTCGTCGACTTGGTGGTCGATGGTGACGTAAACGGCCTGGCGTGGCGTACGGCCCGTTACAACGACCAGATCGGCGACCGTCCGCGTTCGCTCAAGCCTGGTGTCGGCCTGGTCCTCAACCTCAAGGGCGACTACTCCATCGACTCCGTGAAGTTCAACATGATCGGCGAGCCCACCGACATCGAGATCTACGTCGGTGACTCCCCGTGGAGCGACGACCCCAGCGGCACCCCCGCGGCGAAGGGCAGCGTCGGCACCGAGGGCGAGATCAAGGTCGAGGACGCCCCCGAGGGCAGCTACGTACTCGTCTGGATGACCGGACTGCCCGAGGTCGACGGCGGCTATCGGGCCGAGGTCAAGGAAGTCCAGGTCCTCGGCACCCCCGTCTCCTGACGAGACGTCGCTCCCGTCGGCCGACGCGGGCGACGTCTCGGCGTTCGGGGCCATGGAATGTTCGTCGCCTACGATCTGTTGTGCAGTTCGCCAGCCACACCTGAGGAGCCATTGATGCCGACCCCGTCGTCCCCGACCGACCCCCGCAACGTGATCGTGGTGGGTTCCGGCCCGTCGGGCTACACCGCAGCGGTCTACAGCGCCCGCGCCGGACTGCAGCCGCTCGTCTTCGAGGGCTCGGTGACCGCCGGCGGCGCCCTGATGAACACGACCGAGGTCGAGAACTTCCCCGGTTTCCGTGACGGCATCATGGGCCCGGAGCTGATGGACAACATGCGCGCCCAGGCCGAGCGCTTCGGTGCCGAGCTCGAGCCCGACGACGTGGTCGAGATGGACCTCACCGGGCCGGTCAAGGTCATCAAGACCGCGACCGACACCCACTACGCGAAGTCCGTCATCCTCGCCACCGGCTCGGGCTACAAGAAGCTCGGTCTGCCCCGCGAGGACGAGCTTTCCGGCAAGGGCGTCTCCTGGTGTGCCACCTGTGACGGATTCTTCTTCCGCCAGAAGCCCATCGTGGTCGTCGGCGGCGGTGACTCCGCGCTCGAGGAGGCCCTCTTCCTGACCCGCTTCGGCTCCTCGGTCACCCTGCTCGTACGCCGCGACGAGCTGCGCGCCTCCAAGATCATGCAGGAGCGCGCCTTCGCCGACCCGAAGCTCGAGATCGCCTGGAACTCCGTGGTCGAGTCCATCAACGGCGAGCTCTCCGTGGAGAGCATCACCGTCAAGGACACCAAGACCGGCGAGCTGCGCGACCTCGAGTGTGCCGGCCTGTTCATCGCCATCGGCCACATCCCGCGGTCCGAGCTGCTCACCGGCCAGGTCGACCTCGACGACGAGGGCTACGTGCTGACCAAGGAGGGCTCCACCGCCACCAACATCGAGGGCGTCTTCGCCGCCGGTGACCTGGTCGACCACGTCTACCGTCAGGCGATCACCGCTGCCGGCACCGGTTGCCAGGCCGCTCTCGACGCGGAGAAGTTCCTCGCCCACCAGGCCCACGCCGAGGCGGCTGCCGTCTCGGCCTGACCAAGGCCTCTACGGTGGTCTCGACAAGCTCGACCACCGGTCGCTGGGAATGTGCGACACAAGCCCAGCGTTCTGACCACAGACCTCCCAACCCGTCCCTACCGAGAAGGAACCCATCGTGGCTGACAACATGACCGCCGTGACCGACGCCGAGTTCGACTCGACCGTTCTGAAGTCCGACAAGCCCGTACTGGTCGACTTCTGGGCCGAGTGGTGCGGCCCGTGCCGCCAGGTCTCCCCGATCCTCGAGGAGCTGGCCGGTGAGCACGGTGACAAGGTCACCTTCACCAAGATGAACGTCGACGAGAACCCGGTCACCCCCTCCACCTACCGCGTGACCGGCATCCCGACCATCAACGTCTACCAGAACGGCGAGGTCGTGAAGTCCATCGTCGGCGCCAAGCCGAAGGCCGCGCTCCTCAAGGAGCTGCAGGAGTTCATCGGCTGACATCCGCTGTCACCCGTCTGGCCCGTCCTCTGTCACAGAGGACGGGCCGGCGTCATCTCTGGGTCGGTGTCAGTGGTCTCGACAGGCTCGACCACTGGGGGTTGGTGGTCTCGCCGTTTCACGGGAAACATTCACTCGCTGTCGCGATGCAGCTCGGTGGAGGCCGGCGACGGATGACTGCGGGGACGTACGACCTCCCGCAACCGCTCCCAGGCCGACTCGAAGTCATCGATCCAGGTGACCGTCTGCTTCAGGTCCATCCGCATCCGCGGCACGGTCGGATGCTCGCGATAGGTCTTGAAGCCCACCCGACCGAGGAAGTCGGCCGGAGCGGCGCAGCGGCGGCCGTGGATGCCGCTCAGCGGCCCCACGTCGCCGAAGGCCTCGATGGCCCGGAACTCACCGCGTTGCACCAGGTCACGAGCCATCCCCTGGACCAGCATCCGGCCGATCCCACCGCCCGCACGACGCGGGTCGATCCATACGGTGGTCATCAGGACGGCGTCGGCGGAGACCGGGCCGGACGGGAACGAGGCCACTCGCGGGACGAAGACCGGCGGCGCGTAGAGCACGAAGCCCACCGGCGTACCGTCCACCACCGCCACCCTTCCGCACGATCCCCACTCGCGGAGCACCTCGGAGATCCACGCCTCCTTGAGCGCGATCGTCTGCGAGGCGTCGACGCGGCGATGGCCGACAGGGTCGCGCTCCCAGAACAGACAGGCACGACACGGTGCCGGGACCTCGGCGAAGAGGTCCAGCGTCAGCGGAAGGATCCTGCGTGCCATGTCTCACCCTTGATCATCGGTTAAGGGTCTGTCACCAGCGTATGCGATCCTTCATGATGGTGACACCATGACTGATCTTCCCCAGCGCGCAACATCATCCCGCCTCGACCCCTACGCCGACCGCTACGCCGCCCGCACGGCAGGCATGACGGTCTCGGAGGTGCGAGCTCTCTTCGCAGTCGCAGCGCGCCCGGAGGTCGTCTCGCTGGCCGGCGGCATGCCCAACATCTCCAGCCTCCCGCTGGACGTGGTCGGCGACTCGATCCAGGACCTCATCCTGAGCCAGGGCCCGACCGCGCTGCAGTACGGCGGCGGCCAGGGCGACCCCGTCCTGCGCGAGCAGATCTGCGAGGTCATGCGTCTGGAGGGCATCGAGGCCCACCCAGACGACGTCGTGGTCACCGTCGGTTCCCAGCAGGCCGTCGACCTGGTCACCCGCGTCTTCTGCGACCCCGGCGACGTGGTGATCTGTGAGGCCCCGTCGTACGTCGGGGCCCTCGGTGTCTTCAAGGGCTATCAGTGCGACGTGGTGCACGCCGAGGTCGACGCCAGCGGCCTGATCCCGAGCGCGCTGGAGCAGGCGATCGTCTCCACCAAGGCCTCGGGCCGCCGGGTGAAGTTCCTCTACACGATCCCGAACTTCCAGAACCCGACCGGCGTCACCATGACGCCCGAGCGCCGCACCGAGATCCTCGAGATCTGCCGGCGCCACGACATCCTGGTGCTCGAGGACAACCCCTACGGTCTCCTCGGCTTCGACGACGAGCCTCGTCCGGCCATGCGCGCCCAGGACCCGGGGGTCATCTACCTCGGCTCCTTCTCCAAGACGTTCTCCCCCGGCCTGCGCGTCGGCTGGGCGCTGGCCCCCTCCGCGATCCGCGAGAAACTGGTCCTCGCCCAGGAGTCCGCGACGCTCTGTCCGCCCCCGTTCAACCAGATGGCCGTCTCCGCCTACCTCGCCAACCACGACTGGCAGGGCCAGATCAAGCAGATGCGGGAGATGTACCGCGAGCGCCGCGACGCCATGCTCGACGCGCTCGAGGCCTACATGCCCGCTGCCTGCACCTGGACCAAGCCCGACGGCGGCTTCTTCGTCTGGCTGACGCTGCCCGCCGGCATCGACTGCAAGGCGATGCTGCCCCGCGCGGTGACCGCACGAGTCGCGTACGTCCCCGGCACCGGCTTCTTCGCCGACGGCTTCGGCGCCTCCTCGATGCGGATCTCCTACTGCTACCCCACCCCGGAGCGGATCCGAGAAGGCGTACGCCGCCTGGCCGGCGTCATCGAGGCCGAGATGGAGCTCCTGGAGACGTTCGGAGCGACCGGGCCGATCCCGGGTCTGCCCATCCGCGGCGCAGAGCACCCCTCCACGAACACGCAGTAGCTCGCCGGCCGGTGGTCGAG
>NZ_JBHVKJ010000018.1:89817-94338 GCF_042798275.1 Nocardioides sp. NPDC057767
CGAGCCTGTCGAGACCACCCGGACCCCGCTCAGAGGTCATCTCATGACCGGTGGTCGAGCCTGTCGAGACCACCCGGACCCCGCTCAGAGGTCATCTCATGACCGGTGGTCGAGCCTGTCGAGACCACCCGGACCCCGCTCAGAGGTCATCTCGTGACCGGTGGTCGAGCCTGTCGAGACC
This sequence comes from Nocardioides sp. NPDC057767, assembly GCF_042798275.1. Lineage (NCBI taxonomy): Bacteria > Bacillati > Actinomycetota > Actinomycetes > Propionibacteriales > Nocardioidaceae > Nocardioides > Nocardioides sp. NPDC057767. The sequence goes on from NZ_JBHVKJ010000018.1 coordinate 89,999, forward strand.
ACCCGGACCCGGCTCAGAGGTCATCTCATGACCGGTGGTCGAGCCTGTCGAGACCACCCGGACCCGGCTCAGAGGTCATCTCATGACCGGTGGTCGAGCCTGTCGAGACCACCCGGACCCGGCTCAGAGGTCATCTCGTGACCGGTGGTCGAGCCTGTCGAGACCACCCGGACCCCGCTCAGAGGTCATCTCGTGACCGGTGGTCGAGCTTGTCGAGACCACCATGCCCCGTCACGGGGTCATCTCGACAGACTCGATGACCGGTCTAGCCATTTGTCGACAAAACGCTTTGTCGCTTAATGGCTAAATGGATTCGTCTGCCGGCGGAGACATCAGCTCGACGATGCGTCGCAGGTCGTCCAGCGTGGCGAACTCGACGGTGATCTTTCCCTTGGAACGCCCCAGATCGACCTTGACGCGGGTGTCGAAGCGGTCCGAGAGCCTGTCGGAGATCTCCTTGAGCCCTGGCGCACTCGGCTTGGCGCGTCGAACCCGGGGCGTCGCGAAGGCATCGCCGTCCGGGTCGCCGAGAGCGACGATCTCCTCGAGGCCGCGCACGGAGATGCCCTCCGCCACCACCTTCTGGGCGAGCTTGTCCTGCTGCGCCTCACCGTCGACCGCGAGCAGCGCCCGCGCGTGGCCGGCGGAGAGCACGCCCGCGGCGACCCGGCGCTGCACCGACGGCGACAGCTTCAGCAGCCGGATGGTGTTGGAGATCTGCGGCCGCGACCGGCCGATCCGCTGAGCGAGCTCGTCGTGCGTACACGCGAAGTCGTTGAGCAGCTGTTGGTAGGCGGCCGCCTCCTCGAGAGGGTTCAGCTGCGAGCGGTGGAGGTTCTCCAGGAGCGCGTCGCGGAGCATGTCGGTGTCATCGGTCTCACGGACGATCGCCGGGATGACATCGAGGCCGGCCTTCTGGGTGGCGCGCCACCGGCGCTCACCCATGACCAGCTCGTAGGAGTCGGCCGCAACCTTCCGGACGACGATGGGCTGGAGAAGTCCGATCTCACTGATCGAATGGACCAGTTCGGCCATCGCCTCCTCGTCGAAAACCTGACGAGGCTGCACGTGGTTCGGGTGGATCTGCTTGACCGGCAGCTCGGCGAAATATGCGCCGTCGACAGGCGCCAGATCCGAATTCTCGATCTGGCGGCCTTCCGCCGAGTCGGTGGACCCGGGGTCCACGGATGGGCCAGAAGTCGCTCCAGCGGGAAGGTCCGAATGACGGACGTCCGGATGGACAGAAGCGCTGTCCGTCGACTCGTTTCCGCTCGCGGCAGGAGCGGTTGGGATCAGCGATCCCAGACCTCGTCCGAGACCACGCTTCGGCGGCTGCTTGCTCATATTTCGGTGTCCCCCATGTCAGTTCTCTGCTGCTCTGCGGGTGGTCTCGACAAGCTCGACCACCGGTGCCCCGGCCGCTCCGCGGGTGGTCTCGACAAGCTCGACCACCGGTGCCCCGGCCGCTCCGCGGGTGGTCTCGACAAGCTCGACCACCGGTGATCGTGCTGACTTGCCGGCGATCTCGACGAGCTCGATCATCCCTGCTCGCCCTGCTTGGCGAGCTCCTTGGCGGCCTCGAGATAGCTCAGCGCACCCGGCGAGCCGGGGTCGTACGTCATCACGGTCTGCCCGAACGACGGCGCCTCGGACACGCGCACGGCGCGGGGGATGAACGTGCGCATGACGGTGTCACCGAAGTGCTCGCGCACCTCCTCGGCGACCTGCGAGGCGAGGCGGGTGCGGGCGTCATACATCGTGATCAGCATCGAGGAGACCTTCAACGACGGGTTCAGCGCGGCGCGCACCATCTCGACCGTCTTGAGGAGCTGGCCGAGACCCTCGAGCGCGTAGTACTCCGCCTGGATCGGGATCATGACCTCGGTGCTCGCGACGAGCGCGTTGACCGTCAGCAGGCCCAGCGACGGCGGGCAGTCGATGAGCACGTAGTCCCAGCGGTCCTCCGCGTCGCCGACGCGAGGGGACTTCGCCAGCGCCGTCTTCAGGCGCTGCTCACGTCCCTCCTCCTCGACGAGCTCGACCTCGGCGCCGGCCAGGTCGATGGTCGCCGGTACGAGCTCGAGACCGTCCAGCTTCGGCACCGGCACGACGACGTCCTCGATCGCCGCACCCTCGACCAGGACCTCGTACGTCCCCGGGGTGCCCTGGTAGTGATCGACATCGAACGCGGTGCAGGCGTTGCCCTGCGGGTCGAGGTCGATGACCAGCACCTTCTGCCCGAGCTGGGCCAGCGCCGCGGCGATGTTCACGGTCGAGGTGGTCTTGCCGACACCACCCTTCTGGTTGGCGGAGACGATCACGCGCGTGGTCGCCGGGCGCGGCAGCGGCGGCCGGTTGCCCGCGGCACCTCGCGCCAGGAGCGTGTGCTCGGCTGCTGCTGCCAGCGGCGTCGCCTCTGTGGCGAAGTCGTTCTCGAAGGACGCGATGTCACCGGCCGTACGGAGCCTGATCGACACCGGTTCGTCGGTTTCACGTGAAACGGCGTTCTGTGCGCTCTCGTCGTCGTACGGCATAGTTCCTAATCCTCCATAGCCGGTGGTCGAGCTTGTCGAGACCACCCGGTGGTCGAGCCTGTCGAGACCACCGCGTTGTGCGCGTCAGCGGCGCTTCTTCCGGGATCCACCCTTGGACCCCTTCTGGCCGCCCTTCGGGACCGGCGGCCAATCTACCCGTGCAGGATCCGACCAAACCACCCGAACCGCGACAGTTGTCGTCTCCAAAACGCCTACACCGAGCTCCGAGACCGTCGGAGGGGCGCATCCCCACTTCTTCAGCTCCGAGTCGGCCTCTGCAATCTCCGCCTCGATGCTCGACCCCTTCATCGCGACGAGCGCTCCGGTGGGAACCACCAACGGCATCGACCAGTCGAGCAGCTTCCCCAGGCCGGCGACCGCTCGCGAGGTCACCACGTCGAAGCCGAGCTCACCGTGGAAGGCATCCGCCCTCCCCCGCAGCACCGTCACGTTCTCGAGCCCGAGGTCCTCGGCGACCTCTTCGAGAAATGTCGTACGTCGCAGCAGCGGCTCGATCAGCGTGATCTGCAGATCCGGGCGGGCGATCGCGAGGACCAGCCCTGGTAGTCCGGCGCCCGACCCGATGTCCGCCACCGCCACCCCTTCCGGGATCACCTCGCCGAGCACCGCGCAGTTGAGGATGTGCCGGTCCCACAGCCGCGGAACCTCGCGGGGCCCGATCAGACCTCGCACGACCCCGGCGTCCGCCAGCCAGGCCGCGTACCTCTCCGCGAGCTCCAGCCGATCCGCCGGAAAGACCTTCGCCGCCCGAGGGTCGATCTCCCCGAGACCCTCCACGCCCTCACGTTCCTCGCTCACACACGAACTGTTTCACGTGAAACGCGCAACCAAGAACTCCCGGACCACTGGTGGTCGAGCCTGTCGAGACCACCCCGTCCCCGTCACGAGTGGTGGGCAAAAGCAGGGCCAAAGAACCAACCACCCGCGTGGAGACGGGCCAGACCACCCACCCCCCCGGCCTGCCCCTCAGACCCCCCACCCCGCCCCCGTCCCGCGTGGTCTCGACAAGCTCGACCACCGACCCTCCCACGGTGGTCGAGCCTGTCGAGACCACCACCCCGGCGGTCGAGCCTGTCGAGACCACCACCCCGGCGGTCGAGCCTGTCGAGACCACCACCCCGGTGGTCGAGCCTGTCGAGACCACCACCCCGGTGGTCGAGCCTGTCGAGGTCTCGACAAGCTCGACCTCCGGACAGGCACGAGCTCGACATCCGAAACTGTCGGTGGTGCCACTCATGATGAGAGGCATGGCTTACACCTACATGCTTCTCTGCGCAGACCGAACCCTCTACGTCGGCAGCACGACCGACCTCGAACGCCGACTGTCCGAGCATCGCGTCGGAGTACACCCGCCATCGTCTCCCCGTGCAGCTGGTCTGGTACGAGCAGTACGACAGAGTCGACGATGCGTTCGCCCGGGAGAAACAGATCCAGAACTGGAGCCGCGCCAAGCGCCTCGCGCTCATCAGGGAACGACCGGGAGATCTTCCGGCCCTGGCGAACACGTCACAGACGCCGCACCCCTGAATCCACGCGCGCAATGAACGTCATCTCGACAAGCTCGATGACCGAGCCCACCCCTCAAGGGTCATCTCGACAAGCTCGATGACCGAGCCCACCCCTCAGGGGTCATCTCGACAAGCTCGAAGACCGGTGGTCGAGCCTGTCGAGACCACCACCCCCAACAACAGTCATCTCGACAAGCTCGAAGACCGGTGGTCGAGCCTGTCGAGACCACCACCCCCAACAACAGTCATCTCGACAAGCTCGAAGACCGGTGGTCGA
>NZ_JBHVKJ010000019.1:0-93825 GCF_042798275.1 Nocardioides sp. NPDC057767
GGTCGGGGCCCTTCGTTGAAAATCAGGCGACGCGGACGTTCTCGGCCTGCGGGCCCTTGGGGCCGGCGGTGACGTCGAACTCGACCTTCTGGTTCTCGTCGAGCGACTTGAAGCCGTTGGTCTGGATGGCGGAGAAGTGGACGAACACGTCCTCGCCGCCGCCGTCCTGCGCGATGAAGCCGAAGCCCTTGTCAGCGTTGAACCACTTGACGGTGCCCTGAGCCATGATCTTTTCCTTTGTTCGGTGCCAGGGGCACTGTGCCCCGAGCCGCTGAAGACATCCATCTGTGCTGATGTCCAGCGAACCGAAAACCAGGATCAAGAGATACAAGCCGCGACATCGTGTGCGGCCAGGACGACTTGCAGAGCCGTCCCTTCAACATCCGACACGGTACGCCATCGGGCCCGGGATCGCGGTTTCCACGCGATCCCGGGCCCGTCGGGTCAGACCCGCGCCGCCTCCTCGCGCGAACCGTCGGCGTCGAGCAGGCGGATCGCCTCGTCGAACTCGGCCTCGATGTCCGGGTTCTCCTTGTAGGTGGCCAGGCTCACCGCCACGGTGACGATCGTGTTGAGCACGAAGCCCGGCACGATCTCGTACATCTGCGAGCTGAGCGCCTCGATGTTGCCCCACACCACGACCGTCACGGCACCGACGACCAGACCGGCGAGTGCGCCGGGCGCGGTGAGCTTCCGCCACCACAGCGCCAGCAGGATGATCGGGCCGAAGGAGGCGCCGAAGCCTGCCCAGGCGTAGGCGACCAGGTCGAGCACGGTGCCGGTCCTCGGCCAGGCCAGTCCGGCCGCCACGAGGGCGATCGCAAGCACGGCGAGCCGGCCGAACAGGACCAGCTGGCGGTCGGAGGCGTCGTTCTTGAAGACGGCCTTGTAGAGGTCCTCGACCAGCGCCGAGGAGGTGACCAGGAGCTGCGAGGAGATCGTGCTCATGATCGCGGCGAGCACGGCGGCGAGCATGATGCCCGCGACCAGCGGGTGGAAGAGGATCTGGCCCAGGACGATGAAGACGGCCTCGGGGTCCTTCAGCGTCGCGTCGGGGTTCTGCTGGAAGTAGGCGATGCCCACGAGCGCGGTGCCGACCGCGCCGAAGAGGCTCAGCAGCATCCAGCCGATGCCGATGCGCCGCGCGGAGGCGGCCTCTCCGGCCGTACGCAGGGCCATGAACCGGACGATGATGTGCGGCTGGCCGAAGTAGCCCAGACCCCACGCCGCTGCGGAGATGACACCGAGCGCGGTCGCCCCTTCGAGCATGCTCAGCCGCGACGGGTCGACGGCGCGGATGCTGTCGAGCGTCTCGGCTGGCCCGCCGGTCATGAAGACCCCGACGACCGGCACCAGGATCAGCGCGAGCAGCATGATCGCGCCCTGCACGAAGTCGGTGTAGGAGACCGCGAGGAAGCCACCGAAGAGCGTGTACGCCACCACGACCGCGGCCACCACCAGCATGCCGGTGTGGTAGTCGGTGTTGAAGGAGCTCTCGAAGAAGACGCCGCCGGCGACCATGCCCGAGGACACGTAGAAGGTGAAGAACACCAGGATGACGGCGCCGGAGGCCATCCGCAACAGCCGCGAGCTGTCCTTGAGCCGGTTCTCCAGGAAGCTCGGCACGGTGATCGAGTCGCCCGAGACCTCGGTGTAGGTCCGCAGCCGCGGCGCCACGACCTTCCAGTTGAGCCAGGCGCCGACGGTCAGACCGACGGCGATCCAGCCCTCCATCAGCCCGGTCGCGTAGATCGCACCGGGCAGGCCCATGAGCAGCCACCCGGACATGTCCGAGGCACCCGCGCTCAACGCACTCACCATCGGGCCGAGGTCACGGCCGCCGAGCATGTAGTCGTCGAGGTTCGAGGTGCGCCGGTAGGCCCAGGCGCCGATGCCGAGCATGGCGACCAGGTAGGCCACGAGCGCAAGCATTTGGTAGGTCAGGTCTGACATCAAAACTCCATAATCGGGGGAAACGCCGCCGCAGAACCTAACCCGTAGACCTCGTTTGACTGTGATCGACGCCGCACGGCCGCGCTGGACCACGTCTGAGGTTGCTTGGCATCGGCGTGACGATCTCGACGTACGCACCCGCGGCGGGCTCAGATGCCCTACGGTCTTCCGCTGTGAGTACCACTGTCATCGTGGCCGCGACGAGTCTCCTCGCCACCCTTCTCGGTGCCGGGCTCGGCGCGTACTGGCAGCACCGGAACAACCGCAACCTGCAGCTGCTGGACGCCAGGATCCGCGTGTACGGCGAGTGCGCGGCGAGCCTGTACGAGTTCGAGCGCGTCACCTACAGCCGCGTCAAGGCCAGGCTCGACGATCTCCCCCACGCTGAGCGGGAAGCCCTGCGACAGGAGGCCTACCGCAACAACTCGGCCGCGCGCGCAGCCATCGGTCAGCTGAGCGTCCTCAGCGCCGGCAGCGCGGTCCCCAAGCGGTTCGGGCGCATCCGCGAGGACATCGGCGACCTCAACGACGCCACAGACCGCGAGGACCTCAAGGAGCGGCACGACAAGATCTACGTCGACCTCGACCGGGTCCTCGAGCAGGCCCGCACCGACCTCACCCGCTAGCTCGACGGTGACCAAAGCCCCTCGCCGGGTCCACCTTGGACCCTGCCGACCCGACTCTCCCGCGGGCGAGATTCGTAGGGACAGCGGGTCGCGAGGAGGATCGGCATGCAGGCAGTCATCGAGGGAGAGTCTCGGACCTTCAGCGACTACGAGGAGGCGTACCGCGCCTTCACCTGGGAGTCGGTGCGCGCGGGCCTCCCGGACCTGCCCGGCGGCCGCGGGCTGAACATCGCCCACGTCGCCGTCGACCGGCACCTGGCCGAGGGCCGCGGCGGCACCGTCGCGATCAGATGCGTGGCCGAGGACGGCACGGTCGAGGACCTGACCTACGCCGACCTGGCCGCCCGCACGAGCCGGTTCGCCAACGTCCTGGCCGAGCTCGGTGTGAAGAAGGGCGACCGAGTGATGAGCCTGCTCGGGCGGCAGCCGGAGCAGTACGTGGTCGCGCTCGGCACCCTCAAGCACACTGCGGTCTTCTCGCCGCTGTTCTCCTCGTTCGGACCCGAGCCGATCCGGGACCGGCTCTCGCTCGGCGACGCCCGCGTCCTGGTCACCACCCCGTCCCTCTACCGCCGCAAGGTGGCGCCGATCCGCGCCGAGCTGCCGGGACTCGAGCACGTCCTGGTCGTCGGCGACACCGCCGCCGAGGGCACGATCGCACTCGATCCGGCGATGGACGCGACGTCGCCGGACTACACGATCCCGCAGACCGACCCCGGCGACATGGCTCTCCTCCACTTCACCAGCGGCACGACCGGCAAGCCCAAGGGCGCCGTGCACGTGCACGAGGCCGCCGTGGCGCACCACGCCACCTCCGCCTTCGCGCTCGACCTGCGCCACGGCGACGTGTTCTGGTGCACGGCCGATCCTGGTTGGGTCACCGGCACCTCGTACGGCATCATCGCGCCGCTCACCCACGGCGCCACCCTGATCAGCTACGCCGGTGAGTTCGCCGCCGAGGCGTGGTATCGCCTGCTCGAACAGCAGCGGGTCGACGTCTGGTACACGGCACCGACCGCGCTGCGCATGCTCGTCAAGTACGGCACCGACCTCCCCCGGCAGCACGATCTCTCCGCACTCCGGCACATCGCCAGCGTCGGCGAGGCGCTCAACCCCGAGGTCGTGGTCTGGGGCCGCGAGGCGTACGGCCTCACCGTGCACGACAACTGGTGGCAGACCGAGACCGGCGCGATCATGATCAGCAACTACCGGGGCACGGAGGTACGCCCCGGCTCGATGGGCCGCCCGATGCCGGGCATCCGGGCCGCGGTGCTGGCCCGCGGCGAAGACGGCCGAGCCGCGATCGTCGACGGCTCCGCCCGCGAGGCAGGCACCGACGAGGTCGGTGAGATCGCCCTGCGGCCGGGGTGGCCCTCGATGTTCCGCGGCTACCTGAACGACCAGGAGCGCTACGACTCGTGCTTCGCCGGCGGCTGGTACCTCAGCGGCGACCTGGCGCGCGTCGACGCCGACGGCTACTTCTGGTTCGTCGGCCGGGCCGACGACGTGATCAAGTCCGCCGGCCATCTGATCGGGCCGTTCGAGGTCGAGACCGCGCTGATGGAGCATCCAGCCGTGCTCGAGTCCGGCGTCATCGGCAAGCCGGACGCGGTGGCGGGTGAGGTCGTCAAGGCGTTCGTCACGCTCAAACCCGGGTTCGAGCCCTCCGACGACCTCGAGCTGGAGCTGCTCGCCTTCGGCCGGCGGCGGCTCGGCGGTCTCGCGCCGAAGGAGATCGCGTTCGACCCGCACCTGCCGCACACCAGCAGCGGCAAGGTGATGCGCAGGCTGCTGAAGGCACGTGAGCTGGGTCTGCCCGAGGGTGACCTGTCCACCTTGGAGCGGCCGTCATGACCGCCCGCCGTCGGCCTGCTCAGACCAAGGCCGCACAGACTCCGGGTGGCGCGGTCGCCAAGCATCGGGCCGAGCTGCTGCGTACGATGCTGGTCATCCGCCGCTTCGAGGAGCGGTGCGCGGAGCTCTACAGCGCCGCCGAGATCCGCGGCTTCCTGCATCTCTACGTCGGCGAGGAGGCGATCGCCACCGGCGTCGTCTCGGCGCTGTCCGGCGACGACGCGATCGTCTCGACGTACCGAGAGCACGGCCACGCGCTGGCCCGCGGCGTCCCGATGGACGCCGTCATGGCGGAGCTCTTCGGCAGGCAGACCGGCTGCAGCCGTGGCCGAGGCGGGTCGATGCACCTGTTTCACCGGCCGACCTCGTTCGTCGGAGGCAACGCGATCGTCGGCGGCGGGATCCCGTTGGCCGTCGGTCTGGCGCTGGCCGACAAGCTGCAGGGACGCGATCGGGTGACGGTGTGCTTCTTCGGCGAGGGCGCCGCGGCGGAGGGCGAGTTCCACGAGGCGCTCAACCTCGCCAGCCTGTGGCAGCTGCCGGTGCTCTTCTGCTGCGAGAACAACCGCTACGCGATGGGCACCGCGATCGCGAAGGAGCACGGCCGGACCGATCTCGCGCTCCGTGCCTCGTCCTACGGCCTCGTCGCGGCCCCCGTCGACGGCATGGACGTCCTCGCCGTCGAGAGCGCGGCGCGACGGGCGGTCGACTGCATCCGGTCCGGCGGCGGTCCACACTTCCTCGAGCTGGCGACCTACCGCTTCCGGGCGCACTCCATGTACGACCCGGACCGCTACCGCGACAAGACCGAGATCGCGGGCTGGAAGGGACGCGACCCGATCGACGCGCTCGAGACGGTGATGCGGGCCGACGGCCAGCTCACCGACCAGGCACTGAGCGCGATGGAGGCCGAGATCGCCGCCGAGATCGACCTGGCGGTCGCCGCCGCCGAGGAGGGCCCGCTGGAGCCGGTCGAGGAACTGACCCGATTCGTGTGCTCGGACCAGGAGGCGTCATGACCACGGCGACCGCGTTGGAGACCACCTATCGCGACATGCTCCGAGAAGCGCTGCGCGAGGCGCTCCGCGAGGACGACCGGGTGTTCCTGATGGGCGAGGACGTCGGTGACTACGGGGGCTGCTTCGCGGTGAGCCTCGGTCTGCTCGAGGAGTTCGGTCCTGAGCGGATCCGGGACACCCCGCTCTCCGAGTCGGCCTTCGTGGGCGCCGGGATCGGAGCGGCGATCGGCGGGATGCGACCGATCGTCGAGGTGATGACCGTCAACTTCAGCCTGCTCGCGCTCGACCAGATCATGAACACGGCGGCGTCGCTGCTCTACATGTCCGGTGGGCAGTACAACGTGCCCCTGGTGATCCGGATGACCACCGGCGCCGGACGGCAGCTGGCTGCGCAGCACTCGCACAGCCTCGAAGGCTGGTACGCCCACATCCCGGGCATCCGGGTGCTCACCCCGGCCACGCTCGAGGATGCCCGCGGGATGCTCGCCCCAGCGCTCGCGCACCCCGACCCGGTGCTGATCTTCGAGCACGGCTCGCTGTACACGTCGAAGGGGACGATCGCCGCCGATGCCGGTCCCGTCGACATCGACCACGCAGCCATCCGACGGTCTGGCACCGACCTGACGTTGATCACCTACGGCGGCACGCTGCAGAAGACGCTCGAGGCGGCCGAGACCCTGGCCGTGGACGGGATCTCCGCCGAGGTCGTCGACCTGCGCACCCTGCGCCCGCTCGACGACGCGACGATCATCGACTCGGTGCGGCGTACGCATCGGGCCGTCGTCGTGGACGAGGGCTGGCGCAGCGGCAGCATCTCCGCCGAGATCGGCACTCGCATCATGGAGCAGGCCTTCTACGATCTCGACGCCCCGGTGGAGCGGGTCTGCACCGCCGAGGTGCCGCTCCCCTACGCCAAGCACCTGGAGGACGCCGCCCTCCCGCAACCCGAGGACATCGTCGCCGCCGCCCGCAAGGTGGTGGGGTGAACCATGGCCGACTTCACCATGCCCTCGCTGGGAGCCGACATGGACGAGGGCACGCTGCAGGAGTGGCTGGTCAAACCCGGTGACGCCGTCCACAAGGGCGACATCGTCGCCGTGGTGGACACCGCCAAGGCCGACATCGAGGTGGAGTCCTTCGTCGAAGGCGTCGTCCAGCAGCTGCTCGTCGAACCAGGGACCACCGTCCCTGTCGGACAGGTCCTCGCGGTCCTCGGGAACGGAGTCGCCGCAGCACCGTCCGGCGAGGAACCGGTGGCGCCGACTGTGCCGGTCGAAGCACCGCCTGTCGCACCGGCCCACGCCCCGAAGAGAGCCCCGAAGAGAGCGCCGAAGAAGGGCGCGGAGGAAGCCGAGGCGGACGTCTCGGTGGCTGCCGAGGTGGCTGCCGCGGTGGCTGCCGAGCGCCCCGAATCGGTCCGCGTGACTCCTCTCGCCCGACGACTGGCCGCCGAGCTGGGCGTCGACCTCCGAACCGTGACGACGACGGACGACGCGCCGATCCGCGCCAAGGACGTACGCGCCGCCGCGGCGGCCCCGCCCGCCGCCGTCGCCGCGGCCCCGCCGGCGCCGGTTGCCGAGGAGGCCCGCCCGGCGCAACAGCCGCCCAAGACGGACGCGATGCGCACCGTGATCGCCAACCTGATGAGCCGCTCGAAGCGCGAGGTACCGCACTACTACCTCTCGACCACGGTCGATCTGGCACCCGCGATGGCATGGCTGCACGAGCGCAACCGTGCCCTCGACGTCAGCCACCGGCTGGTGCCGGCGGCGCTGATGCTGAAGGCGACCGCGCTGGCCGCGCAGGCGACGCCGGCGCTGAACGGCTTCTGGGTCGACGGCGGCTTCACCCCCGGCGGTGCCGTGCACCTGGGCATCGCGATCTCGCTGCGTGGCGGTGGACTCGTCGCTCCCGCGCTGCACGACGCGGCCGACCTCTCCGTCGAGGAGCTGATGGCAGGGATGCGGGACCTGGTGACCCGAGCCCGCGCGGGCCACCTTCGTGGCAGCGAGCTCAGCGACTCGACCATCACGGTCACCAACCTGGGCGAGCAGGGTGTGGAGGCGGTGCACGGGGTCATCTACCCGCCGCAGGTGGCGCTGGTGGGCTTCGGCCGCGTCGTCGAACGCCCCTGGGCGGTGGACGGCCTCATCGGCGTACGTCCTGTCACCACTCTCACTCTCGCGGGCGACCACCGCGCCACCGACGGTTTCACCGGCGCCCGTTTCCTCACCGACATCGAGCAACGACTCCAGCATCCGGAGGACCTATGACCCGCGACGCCACCACCATGTCTCCCGCCGCCGCCCGGGCGGCGATCACCGCGGCGATCAGGCGGATCGTGCCCGACGCCGACTTCGACGCCCTGCCCGACGATGCTCAGCTCCGCGCCGAGCTGGAGCTCGACTCGCTCGACTTCCTCTCCTTCGTCGAGCTGCTCAGCGGCTCGACCGGCATCCGGATCGACGAGTCCGACTACCCCGACCTCGGGACCATGGGCCGCGCCATCGCGTTCCTGACGACTCGTGCCGCCGGCAGCGGGGGCCGTGGGGAAAAGTAGCGAGCCGCCGACCTCGATCAGCCCGCCTCCGTCACCCGAGACCACCTCTCGCCCGCACCCATTCGTCGTACGGCACCGGGTCGGCGTCCTCCTCGGCCTGTCCCACGATGCTGTCGGTGAACCACGTCCGAAGCGACACCATCTCCGGCGTGGAGCGCAGGGTGAGCAGGTGGTGGGTCTCGCCGATCTCGTCGGCCAGGTTGTCCGCGGCGAGCAGCTCACGGAGCAGAGGCGCCATCTCGCGGGGAAGGGTCATCTCGATGTCGACGTACTCCAGCCCCGACGCGGCTGCTTCCAGGGCGATCCGACGACCCATGTGACGTGCGAAGGCCGGCCGGGTCACCAGCCGCTCGATGAGCTGGCCGAGCTCGCGTGGCGGGGTCGGGCCGTCGTCGGAGTCGATGAGCTGGAGCTCACGGACCAGGTCGTCGAGCCGCTGGTCGATCTGGAGCCCGAGATACACCGGGCACCGGGGCAACCGCACGGTGACCCAGTCCGTCGGCAGCGCGACCGGCTCCGGCATCGGCTGCTCGCCGTACTCCACCAGCGGCGGACGTACGTCGTGCTCGACGCCGTCGCCGACGAGGTCTGCCCAGATGCGCCGGCCGTCGGCACGCTCCTCGATGCCCCACGACTTCGCCAGCACCGACACGATCGCCAGCCCACGCCCCGTGGTTCCTTGGCTCGCGACAGGAGGCGGGGCGACGGCCGGGAGCGGGATCAGCGCGCCGTCATCCTCGACGCTGAGGCGTACGCCGGGCTCGAGGTCACTCATCCGGACCTGCATGTAGGGGCTGCCACTGTGCAGGGCGGAGTTCGCCGCCATCTCGGTGACGCACAGGGCGGCGTCGTCGACGAGATGCGGGCGGCCCCACCCCCTGAGCCCGTCGGTGACGAACCTGCGCGCGCCGGGAACGCTGGCGGCCTCGGCGGCGAGACGCACCCGCAGCTCCGGTCGGCCTCTGTCGGGCACAGAGATCATGAGGCCAGTCTGCCTCGTGTCTCCCCCAGCCGTCACCGATCTCGGCAGCCCGATCAGCTGGCGGTGGCGGAGCGCCGGGCCCGATGCCGGCGTACCGCGGCGCGGTTGGCGCAGCGGACCGAGCAGTAGCGCTGCCGTCCGTTGCGGGTGACGTCCACGACCACCGCGGCGCACGGGTCCCCCTCGATCTGCCCCGCGGCGCACCTGCTCAGGCGGTGGATGCCGCGAGTGGTCAGGTGCAGCGCCGTGCCCACGCTGATCACCGCTCGCAGCACGTCGGGCAGAGAATCGTTGGTGTCGTCACGGAAGTGGAGGTGCCACCCCTCCTGGTCGTGATCGGTCAACCTCGGGTACGCCGTCGCCTGCGCCATCAGCTCGTTGAGCAGCCGCGCCCGATCCGCCGGCTCCTGCGCATCGACGACACGAAGCCACTCGTCGATCACCTCCCGCGTACGCCGGTGGTCGTCCGGCGACTCACCGAAGTCCATCGTCATCCCGAACTCCCGGGTCCGGGCCTCGATCCCGGCCCGGTCCTCGGGCCAGTCGTCGGCGAGCGAGGCGGCCATCAGCACGGCGTACTCGCCGTAAGGGTTGAGATGCATAAGACCATTACAGCAAAGTGGTGACCATGACCGACAGCGCAATCGAACAGTCCCGGGACGTGGACGCCCTCCACGAGCACGGCTGGCTCACCGAGTCCAGCCACCAGACGTCGGAGGGTCGAGTCCTCTACGTGCGCTGCGGGGAATGCGGCGTACGTCGCGTCGACCTCCAGCCTCACCCGCTCGTACCGCCGTGGTCGCTGAGCCGAGAGCAGGGGTGACGGGCACCGGGGAGGATCCGCGGCGACCGGTCGCTCCGATGCCGGCCGGAGCGATGCCGACGATCACCAGCGCAGGCAGAAGCCGACCTCCTGCCGACTACAGGAGCCCGGCCGCCTTCAACAAGACCGGCGCGATCACCAGCACCCCGCCAAGCACGACGGGCGCGCCCAGTACACCCAGGATCACCACCCAGACGCTCAGGCCGACCCGGCGGGCGTATGAGATGGCAAGGATGCCGAACCCGATCGCGGCCACCAGGAATCCGACGACGTAAGCAAGGGACCGCGCGTCCAGATCGTCTGCGTCGCCGGCGATCCCGGCGAGGATCACAACCGCCTGGCCGATGCTACCGAGGACGTACACCGTCACCGTGGCGAAGGCGCCCCACAGCACGAGCCCTGTGGTGCGCGGCGCCACCGGCCGGGGCCGGATCGCCAGGAGAGCCACCACGACGCCGAGGACCTTGAGAACGACCACCAACCAGTTCATGACCGACAGCGCGTCAGCCTCCTCAGCGTATTCTCCGGTCGCGAACCGGTCGGTGAGCTCGAACCAGACGCTGATCGCTGCGAACCCGGCACACCACAGGGCGACGACCAGTCCGACGGCAACGACGAATCGGCTGGGCGGGGACGATACGCGATGAGCCGGAGTCACGGACTCACCCGTCGTTGTGGGCTTGGTTGTCATGAGCACTCCGAGTTCAGTTGATGGAAGGGTTGGATACCTCCGGCTGACGAGCTCGCACTCGAATGGGCACGTCGCCGACGTGGCATCCGTCGAGCCAATGGTGTGACGAGCCAGCAACTCCGCTTGTGAGGTGCCCGGCGAGGTCGATCGGCTGACGTCACCTCCGGTCGAAGCGGGCAGAACGCGAAAAGGACCCGGAAAGAAGCCCGTGAGAGTGGGTACTCCCGCATCTCACGGGATCCTCAGGATCGCCTACACCCACCTCATGGACACCGAGTGCGCACGCTCACCATCGACGGCTTTCTCGCGCCAGCGGTGGCACCCATACGCCGAGGCCGTCCGCGGACCTCATCTGGATCCCTCGCCAGACCGACCATGATCATGACGAGGTCGCGAAACGGAACCTCAGGTCAGTCAACCCGCCAACGGCTCTCCCCCCGACGCCCGGCGGCGCTGGGCGAGGCGTTCTCCCAGCCGAAACTGGCGGTCCCAGTTGGGACTGTACTCAACCCCACACAGGGCCAGGACTCGCACCAAGGACTCGCGTGTCTCATCGCTCGGTTCTACCCCTAGGCCATTGCGCAGGCGGTCCTCGCACTCGCTGTACCAGCGCAACGCCATTCCCAGCTCGCTGCAGTTGCCGTGCATCTCCATCATGAGGCGGTACATTTCCTCGTTGTAGGGATCCAATGAGACGACTCGCTTGCATAGATCGATCGCCGCCAGCTCTCTGCCCTCGGACACCGCGATCACGATCAGGCCGTTGAGGACCTTGACGTACAGCGACTCGGCCCACATGCGCTCCTCGCGGGCCCACTCTGACTCGTCGTCGGGCAGAAACGGCCCATGATAGAGAGCTGCGGCTTGAGCGTAGGTGGCCTTGGCCAGGTCCACATCTCCGGCTTCAGCAGCTGCCGCTGCGGACTGCGCGAGCGTCGAGAAGTCCGTGATGTCGACACAAACATCCTCCGTGACCAACTCGTACCCGAAATCCACGTATCGCACCTCGGCCACCGAGGCGCCCGCCTGCTTCTCGCACTCACGAAGCACCCTGCGCAACGCATGAACGGCGACCTTCAATGATGCGTTGCCTCCCCCGTTGCTTCCCTCCGGCCACAGGACATCGACCAGCTGACTCTTCGGGATCACTCGCCCTCGTCGCATCGCGAGGTACTGAAAGAGCTTTCGTGTCTTCCCAGCTCGCAAGCCTGCTGCAGGCACCCCCTGGACGCGCACTTCAGATGTGCCCAGCATCTTGACTTCCAACCTTCGATCTGTCATCTGCTCCCCTGAGACGTCCGGCTCGATCATGGCCCCGAGAACGCCACCGGTGAAAAGTGTTGCCACTGTGGCTACACACTGCCACCCTGCACTACGCATGGGCATCGCGTAACTGTTTTACGCGAGAACGTTTAGCGCTCTCAGGTTTACCTTCGTCACGACGCTGCGGCCAAGCGACGTGGCGTTGGCCGGTCGACCAACGTCAGGAAGTCCATTTCGACACCACAGTCGGACTCGGCACGCTCGATCAACATGGCGGCCTGCAGGGACCCACCACCGAGCTCGAAGAAGTCGTCGTCAGCACCGACCGACGCCAGGCCCAGGACATCGGCGAAGATCCCGCAGAACTGCTTCTCCCGCTCGCCCTCCGGAGCCGAGAACGGTGCGCTGAGCTCGGGACGATCGAGCGGTTGCTGGCTCAACGTCAAGCGGTCGATCTTTCCGTTCCGACCTGTCGGTACTGCTCCGACAACGTACCTTCGAGGCACGGATGGCGCCGGGAGCCGGTGTTCCAAGAATGTCCGCACGACGTCGACATCGATCTCGCTGTCACCATCGATATAGGCCACCAGAACGCGGGATCCGTTGCTCGGCTCATGAGCGACGACCGCGGCGGTCGCGATCACGTCCAGCGATAAGAGCTCGTGCTCGATCTCCGCCGGCAGAACCCTGACACCGTCGATCTTGACCTCATCGTCAATGCGACCAACAACCTCCACCACGCCGTCAGCACCGAAACGGGCCAGGTCTCCGCTGCGATACAGCACCGGGAAAGGGTCAGAGTCGATCGGATTCGCAACGAACTTCGTCGCAGCTCGGGCCTCGTCGTTCAAGTAGCCCCTGGACAGGCTTCTCCCTGAGACGCACAGCTCACCGATCACGCGGCGAGGAACCGGGTTCAGGTCAGAGTCCAGCACATACATGTTCACATTTCGCACCGGCCGCCCGATCGGAACCGCAGACAGCCGTTCACGTGGGACGTCGTGCATGAGGCGGGTGGCGTCGCACAGTGACACGACGTTGGCCTCGGTGGACCCGTACACGTTGAGCACCTGGTACGTGCACGACAACGTGGGCCACACGCCCAGGCGTTCACCCGCCACTCGCAACGAGCGGAAGGACTCCGGTACGCCCGAGTCGAGCTTGATCATCTGCTCGGCGAAGGCCGTTGGCATCTGCGCGTGCGAGATGGCCTGATCCTCGATCCACTTCCAGGCCGTTCGCGGATCGCTGCCCAAGCTGTCGGGGGCAACGACCACGGTTGCTCCGGTCCACAGGCTGGGGAACAGGTCCACCTGGACCAAGCCCACGCCAGGAGGGCAGAACCACGATGCCCGTGAGTCCGGAGCCAATCCCGACGCCGCGGCGATCGCCACTGCGGTGTTGGCCATCGGCCCGTGCCTCAGTTCCACCGCCTTCGGTGTCCCTGTCGAACCGGACGTGAATGCGATGTGACTGGTGGCATCGGGGTCCAACGGGGGCGACACCTTGATTTCGACGTTCAGGTCGATCGTCGAGTCGCCGATGTCCATGTCAACGTCGATGAATCTCAAACCAGCCGCCGCGGCGCTGTGTCGCACCGAGTCAGTACTGCTGCTTCCCACCACGGCCACGGCCCCCGACTGGCGTAGCTGCTCCTCAACCCGCGTCGGCGGGAGGACTGGATCAATCAGCACCACCGGGCAGTCGGCCAAGAACGCAGCCAACTGGGCCACCGCGCTCCGCGTACCCCTCCCCAGCCCAACCGCCACAGGCTCGCGCGGCCGTGCGTGGCCGGCGATGAGTCGAGCGTTCGCGACTGCCAGCCTCGCGAGCTCGTCATAGTTGGTCGAACACTCGCCTTCCTCGATGGCGCATTTCGTCGGGCTCATCAGTGCGTGTCGCAGCACTGCCGTCCACACGCCGGACTCGGGGCCTGGTTCAACGGGCCCCATCCCGACAGCCAGCTCGTCTCGGGCGATGGCACCGGCCTGCTCCGCGGCCCCTTCCTCTCCCAGCAGCTGAGCCACTAGAGCGGCGAAGCCACGCACCTCCTCTGCCCCAGCCATCGGACCACGACCGGTGAACGTGACGAGATCCCCCGTGCGCTCGACCGACATCGCCGCTGCCGGCGATCGGACCACTCCGTCGGTGACCAGTTCGACGTCCACTTGGACGCCGGACACGGCACTCCTGGGCTGCTCCCGATATCCGTCGTCGTGAACGCAGGTCCAGGATCCCTCGGCATCGTCGATCTCGACCACACCGTCGGGCCGATAGCGAGTCGCGACTCTGGTGAGGACCTCGCGCGCACCGCGGGCGCCGGCCCCGTCCCATACCGCGGCGCGGAATGTCGTCTGGTAGGTGTTCATGTTCGCACGTCCGTTTCCGTGACTCGAAGTGTCGAAAAGCTGCTCGTGAAGCCAGGGCGGGCCGATGCCGCGACGGAGTCGAGAAAGTTGCTCACGATCCGGTGACCGTCGTGGCTGCCATGGCTCTCGGGATGGAACTGGACACCAACGGCAGACGCGCCGACCTCGAGACCCATCACCACGCCGTCATCGGCGGCGTTGGCCACCACCCGAAGGCTCGGGCCGGCGGTTGCGGGATCAACCGCCAGCGAGTGGTAGCGGGCGACTCTTGCCTCGGCCGGCAAACCGGCGAAAATCCCCGACCCATCATGAATCACACGCGAGATGTGGCCATGCCTCGGCCGGTCGAGCTGCTCGATGGAGGCTCCGGCCAGCAGACCGAGGACCTGGTGCCCCAAGCACACCCCCAACACAGGCTTGGTCTCCATCGTCGCCAACGCCACTGGCACGTGGCACGACTGAGCTGGATGTCCAGGTCCGGGCCCAAGGACCACAGCGTCGGTACGCGGGTCGGTGGCCTCTCGCACGGCCGACTCGACACCGACCTTGTCCGGCCGGACCACCGCCACCTCCACTCCGGCTCGCCTGGCGACGTAGTCGGCAAGCACGTGCACGAAGCTGTCTCTGGCGTCGACCACGAGGACCTTCATGAGCACCTCGTGACCGCTTGCCGGCTGCCGGAGAGTTTGGTCTGCACTTCCTCCCACTCCTTCACCAAGGACGAGTCCCACAGCACCCCGCCGGCGGCTCTGATGCGGTAGCCCCGCGGCAGTACCTCGACCATTCGGATGCAGATGGCCGAGTCGAATCGACCGTCGGAGTAGGCGTAGCCGACCACCCCTGCGTACGCACCGCGGGCTTCGGGTTCCAGGGCGGAGATGATCTCCATCGCCCGGAGCCGCGGCGTGCCCGTCATCGTTCCGGCGGGGAAGACCCTTCGGAGTGTTTCGAAGGGGCCACGGCTGCGGTCCAGCCGCCCTGCCACATGCGAGGCGAGATGAAACACGTTCCCGTACGCTTCCACCTCGAACTCGCTGCGCACCTCGACAGACCCGCCCACACACGTGTTCGCAATGTCGTCGCGACACAGGTCGAGCAGCATCAGGTGCTCGCCGAGCTCCTTCGCGTCCTCCTTGAACAGTGCCAGCGTCGCCGAATCCACCTCCTCAACGCCTGTACGGCGCACCGTGCCGGCCAACGGGTGGAGGTGCAGCTCCACCCCGTCGGACTTGGCGAAGCACTCCGGACTTGCACCCACCAACGTCCGCCCATCGCTCAACGGCCACATGAACGCGTACGGAACCTGCGAACTTCTCGTGAGCTCGTCGAACAAGGCCCGAGGGCACATCGAGCCCTGATCGCGGACGTTGTGGCTCAACACGACCTGGTAGGCATCGCCTTGGGCGATGTGTTCGGTCACCGCTTCGAAGGCAGCCCGGTAGGCAGCTGACGGGTCAGCGCCTGATCCGGGCGCCGTGGCCACCTCCTCGGACGCACGAGATGGCGCGTGTGGCCGGGCAGGGCCCTCGTCACTCAGGCTGACCTCGTGGACTGCTTCGGGAAGCACCAACTCCGCAAGCAGAGTGTCGTTCGTGACCCCAGGTGGGTACGGGATCGAGTCATCGGCATGCGTGGCCTCGAAGGCGAGGTGAAACAACACCGGGGTCTGCTCCGCGACCTCCCGGATCCCGGGCAGACCCAACGCCGCATCGAACAGCACCCACGGCTGTGTCTTGAACCGTTGGCCCAGGGACCACCAGCCGCGGGTCAGTAGATGCTCGGGATCGAACACCTCGAGCCTGTCCACGAACACAGACACACGAAGCCTCACCCCACGTGCAAGCAGGGTGGGCGCGCTCGAGGTCTGGTCGTGCAGCAACCACTCGTCGGACGGCGGCTCGCCCTCGCGCTGGGACGATACGGACCTCTCGTCTTGACGCGTCATTGCGCCGACCGTGAGTCGACGAGGCGCGCAGCCTTCCAGCTCGCCGTCGCGCCGGTCTTGGTACGCGGGCTCAACGAGTCCGCGAACTCCACCGCCACCGGCATCGCCAGCAGGTCGCCCAGTGCCCTGCCCACCTCCGGCGTGCGGTTCGCCGGGTCAGGAATCAGCAGCCGCAGTCGCGCCGCGGGCGACTGGTGAGAACCGTCGACGAGAACCTGGTATCCCAAACACCCCTGGAGGTCCTGCAACGCCAGGCGCTCGACATCATAGGCGGAGACGCGCTGCCCCTCACCCGTCAGTACCTGGTCGGCCACCCGCCCCAGCACCGTGAGCATCCGGCCCGGATAGCCGTCGTTCGGCGAAGTCCCCAGCGCGACCAGATCACCGGTTCTGAATCGGTTCATCGGGCGAAGCCCCGGAATCAGCGACGTCACCACCAGCTCGCCCACCTGGCCCGCGGCGGGGGCGCCGTCATGCGGATTCACCAGTTCGAAGTGGTAGTTCAGCTCGTTCAGTCGCAGTGTCCCGTCCGGCCACCCCGATGCGACGCACAGCGCCTCCTGGGATCCGTACATCGCCGGCGACACCCGTGTCCCGGGCCAGAACGACTCCGCATTCGACCGAAACTCCGGCGTGGACAGCTCGCCCAGCACCAAGAACCTCTTGATGGCGAAGTCCCGTGGGCTCAGTCCCGCGGCCGAAGCGACCTCGGCAAGCTCCAACACCATCGACGGCGCACACACCACATGGGTCACCTGGAGCTGACGCAGAATCCGCAACGCCTTCGACAAGCCCACGCGAGGAGAGTCCGGCCACAGTTTGACCTGTGGAACCCCGAGCGCGCGAGCCACCGCCCCGAAAACGTCGCCGAAGGCGTAGAGCTCACTGGGGCCCATGATCGCCACCACGGCTGGGCGCCCGTCCTCGGCCAGCATCGACGTCCATGCACGGATCAGCGTGCGATTGCTCGCCCACACCTCCAGCTCCCCGCGGGGGCACGGCGTGGGCGGACCGGTGGTGCCGGTCGTCTCGTAGTAGACCTCCGCCTCGGCGACCGATCCGGCCAGGATGTCCAGGCCGGCCTCGACCAGGTCTGCCTTCGTGGTGAACTCGTTGGTCCACCGATCGCCCAGCTGCTCGGCCCGCCGGGAGTAGAACACAGACTTGCGGGCGGCCAGGGCACGCACCTGCTCCAGTCGCTCAGCTCGCCAAGATTCCAGGATGGGCGAGCGCGGGTCTCCGTCCCAGCGATTCTCCACGCTCTCCCACGCGCGCTTGAGAGCCTCAGGCCCTCGGTCCTCAGTTGAAATCGCCACGCGGCCACCGTGTCGAAGGAGGGTTGCCCTGCGGTTTCCACCTGAGCACCCGGCCATACCGACGCTTAGCCCAGCATCACCCCGGTCCGGCTACCGAGACTAAGAACCAGACAGCTCCATGATGACGCGCGCCGTCTCCGTCGGATGAGTGATCATCGGCCAGTGTCCCGTGGCCAGCGTGCGACGGTCCCAGCCGAGCTGCTCGGTGGACAGGTCCTCGACCGGTGGGTTGGTGACCAGGCACTGCACATAGGCAACACGCGCCGCCTCGGCGCGCATCGGGTCCTTGATCGCCGCCTGCCTGTACGTAGCGATCGGCTGCCCAGTCAGCCGCGGTCGCATCCACGCGAAGTCAGCATCGCTGATGCCGTGCCCCGGATAGAGCTGGTCCAGCTGCTCTCGCGTGAACCAGGGGATCGCCCCATCTTGCGCCAGACCCGTCATGAACGTGGCCACGCCGGACCCCATGACCTCGAACCATGACTTGTTGGGTTTCGGCAGGATTGCGTCGATGAAGATCACCCGCCGGATACCGTGCGGCTGTCGTTCCAGTACGGCAGCGGCGACGTAGCCGGCGAAGGAGTGGGCGACCAGGGTCACCTCGGAAAGGCCGGACAGCACCTCGCAGACGTCCTCGACCCACGCGTCCAGGTCGACGGCTTCCGCTGGGGTGGCATCACCGCCCGTGGTGCGCAGCTGTGGCGTCACGGACTGAAACCCATGCTCTCTCAACAGTGGCGTGATGCGCTCCCACACCCAGGGCCCGAGTCCACTGCCACCGATGAGCACGATGGGGTTGTTGGCGTTCATGCGTTCACTCCTACGCGGTTGATGAAGTCGTCCAGATCCGTGATGAAGTCGGTGGCGGAGTCAAGGGAGGCGACGTGGCCGCCGCCGTCATGCGCGTACCAGGCGACGAGGTTGTTCTCGCGTGCGGAAACCTCACGCCCAGCGAAGTCCCCGCTGCCGAACACGCTCACCGCGGTCGGCACGCCTGCGGTGACGGCATCGACCTCGGCTGAATCCATGGAGTAGATCCGCATACTGCTTCCGGCACTGCCAGTCAGCCAGTACAGCGTGGCATTGGCCAGAATGAAGTCCGTTCCGAGCCCGAAACCGTCGCCGAGGTCCCCTTGCCACAGCTGGTATTTGTCGAGCTGCCAGACAAGCAGACCAACTGGAGAATCAGACAGCGCATAGGCCAGCGAGTCCGGGCGACGACTCTGCAGATGAAGGTATCCGCCGCTTCCCGCCAGGAACTCCCTCAGTCGGGTCCAGGCTGACTTGTCGCTCGCATCTTCAGCCATGAAGCCCTTCAGACCCGCGCTGACATGGACGCCGATGACCCGGTCAGGCGCGATCGCGCCGGCCGCGCGGGCCACCACGGATCCCCAATCCTGTCCATGGACGATGAACCGGTCGTGGCCCAATGCCGCCATCGCGTCGGCCAATAGCCGCGCCGAGTCGGCGACCGACCATGCACCCGGTGCTGCCTGGGACGTACCGAATCCCGGCAGCGATGCCAGCACAACCTCCGATGCCAGAGCTCGAAGTGGCTCGATCACCCGATGGAATGCGAGGAAGGAGGTCGGCCAGCCATGCAGGAGCAGGATCGGTACGTGACCGGACCCCGGGAATCTCGCCACGTGCACGCCCCGGCCGTCGATGTCGAGGATGTCGTGGTCACCGAGTCCCGGCTGCCGTGGTTGAGCGAGCCACCGTTCCCACTCAGAAACGAACCGTTCCACCGTCGATGCCGTGACACCGCGCGCCCGGCCATCGGCGGGCGGCAACACCGGCCATCGCGTCTCGCTCAGACGACGACCGAGTGCCTCCATACCTGGGCCCCCACCCGGAAGGGCCCCCACGAGAAGTTGGTAGCATGCTGTCACGTTGCCCACGCTAGAAAACTGACAGGAGCCTGTCAAAAGGAGAGCATCGTGACGGATGTCGATGTCGACGCAGCCCTACACGCCATTTTCCGGGCGAATCGGCTCTTACGTGACGCCAGTGAGCGCATCTCCACTACAACAGGCCAAACACACTCCCGTCGGATGGTCCTCCAAGCAGCCGGCGACCGCGCCACCGTGCCGGACATCGCCCGCAAGCTCGGGCTCCAGCGCCAGAGCGTCCAGCGTGTGGCCGACGAATTGGTCCGGGAGGGCCTGGCTCGCTACGAAGAGAATCCTCGCCACCGCCGGTCGCCGCTGCTCGTCACGACCGCAGAGGGCAAGACCACGCTCGCCACCATCCACACCGCTCACTGTGCCTGGGTGCAGGAGATCGAAGCCACAGCAGGCGAACTCGATTGGACCCGACTTCGAGGCGATCTCGACCGCATTGCACGGGTCGTGGACGGTCTCCACCAGGCGCAGGGGTAGATCGCGGCCAGGGTCAGCACCAGCAGGCTTCTCGTCAGATCCGTGCCGACCGTCCGCTGCCTACTCGAGTCGATGGGCCTGAGCTGACTCGGGGGTCCGGGCCGACCTGTCACGCGACGGGCCGCCGGCGGCGAGGCCGTCGAGATTGGCGCACAGATCGTTCAGGTGGCGGTCGGGGAAGAAGTGGTCGCCGCGGTATCCGGTCACTTCGAAGGGTCCGGTTGTGAGCTCGACCCACCGCTTGACTCCCTCGGGGTCGACGTCCGCGTCCTCGAGTCCGTAGCTGGCAGAGATCGGGCAGTTCACCGGCTCCGGGTCAGGCGCGTAGGTCTCGGCCAGAGCAAAGTCCGCGCGCAGGAGGGGCAGGAACATCGCCCGCAGCGAGGGCTCTGCAAACACCTCCGGCGGTGTTCCTCCCAATATGCTGATCGCTGCAGCAAAGCTCTCGTCGTCGAGCTCGTGCCTCACGAGAGCGGGTGGTTGAACCGGAGCTTCGGCCGCTGCGACCCCAAGCCCATCGACCTGGACGCCGCGACCCTGCAGTTCCTTCGTAGCAGCATGGGCGATGTAAGCACCCAGACTGTGGCCCTGCAGCAGGAGCCTTCCGCGAGCGGCGAGGGTTTCCAGTTCGTCGCACAACGGGCTGATCAGCTGTGAGATGCGCGAAGCAAGGGGTTCACCCAGGCGTCTTTCCCTGCCGGGAAGCACGACCGCCATCGCGCGGTGGGGACTGCTGAGCCTGCCCACGAAGCTGTACGCGCCGCGGCCGGCGGGCGGAAAGACCACCACCGTGGTTCCCGCCCGCCCGCCGGGTAACTCATGCAGGAACCTTGCCTGCATCCGCACGACTTCCCCTCAGAACCAGTGCCACGCTTACCGCCGCTACGGCGAGGATGACCGTGGACACCCACATGGCACTTCCGATGGTGCTTTCGTCGAAGGCACCCTTCGTGCCTGCCCCCAAGGCGATCGCCGTCAGTGAGGCCAGGCCGATCGCCTGGCCCAGCTGCCCGAGCGTGGTGACGATGCCCGATCCCAGCCCGGCGTCTTGCATGGTGAGGTTCGTCAGCGCGGCGGTCTGCGCGGCAGGGAAGGTCACGCCGCCGCCGAGACCGACGAGGATCATCCCCGGCAAGAGGCCTTCCCAGAAACCGTCGCCGAAGGGGCGCGAGGCCAGGAGCGCCATGCCGACAGCAGCCACGCCCAGACCCGTCACCATGACGCCGCGGGCGCCGACCGTCGGCATCCGCTTGATGGCCTGCTGGATGCCGACCATGAACACGAGGCAGTAGGGCACCCACGCAAGTCCGTTCTGCAAAGGCGAGTAGCCCAGCAGCGACTGCATGTACAGGACCAGCAGGAAGAACATGCCTGCAGTTGCGGCGTTGAGCAGGGCCAGACCCAGGTAGCCAGCTGCCCGGACGCCGTCCTGGAGGAAGCTTAATGGCAGCAGGGGCGTCGAGGACCGGCCCTGCAGGGTGACGAAGGCCGCCAGGAGCGCCAGCCCGATGAGCAACGGGGTCAGCGTGGTACCCGACATCAAGCCGTGCTCGGCGATCTGGAGGATGCCATGCACCAGTGACACGGTGCCTCCGGTGACCAGCAGGGCGCTCAGGGGCCCGTCGGAGATCTTGCCCTGCATCTTGGATTCGGCCACCAGCCCCACGATCAGTACGGCCGGGATGATCGCCAGGGGCACGTTGATCCAGAAGATCCACCGCCAGCTGATGAGGTCGACGAGGGCCCCGCCCAGGAGCACGCCGGCGACAGACCCCAGACCGGACAGTCCGCCCCAGATACCGAATGCCTTCTGGAGTTCCTTCGGGTCGGAGAACGTCAGGGCGATGATGCCCAGGGCCGCGGGCGCCGCGAGGGCCTCGGCGAGGCCCTGAAGCACTCTCGCGCCCAGCAGGACTTCGGCGGAGGTCGACGTTGCCGCGACGACGGAGGCCACTCCGAACATGAGGGCACCTGCGACGAACACCTTGCGTCGTCCGATGACATCCCCGAGTCGACCGCCCATCAGGAGGAGACCTCCCGCGGCCAGTAGGTATCCGTTGACGACCCAGGTGAGCATCGAGTTGGACATCTCGAGGTCGTCACGGATCGACGGAAGAGCCACGTTCACGATGGTCGCATCGAGGAAGATGATGAACTGAGCCGTGGCGAGCACCCACAAGATCGTCCATCGCTTCGGGTTCGTCGCACTCTCACTCCCCCACTCCGACTTCTGCGCATCCACCGTCGTGTCGTCGTTGGGCGAACTCACGTTGTCTCCTTTGTCGGCAGGCGTCTCGCCCGCGAAGTTGCGTACACGCCGACACCATCAGCCAGGCCAGTTACGTATCGGTTAGGGATCCCGCGGCCTCCAAAGCCAGACCCACCGCCCCTTTACTCCGGCTGGTCTAGGAATTGCCGCGGAGGTGGTGCAGATGCCCAACGTTCTGAGCCCGATAGGCGTTCGCCAAACTGATCTGGCCCGCGACGAACCGCTCGCAGGGTTGCTCGACGCTGAGGTGCGTCGTGCGCGCTCGGCGGTGCCGTTGGTGGCCTCGACGTCCATAGGACACCCCGAGATGCGAGCGCTGGCCGGTTCCGAGTTCGGAGACCTGACTACGGAGGGCTACCCGGGCGCACGCTTTCACCCCGGATGTGAGGTCTTCGACCGAGTCGAGGAACTGGCCCAGGCCCGAGCCTGCTCGGCTTTCGGGGCATCGTTCGCAAACGTGCAGGCACACTCGGGTTCCACGGCGAACCAGGCCGCCACGGCCGCGCTGGCCAGCCCTGGTTCACGGGTGTTGTCCATGGATCTGAAGGCCGGCGGCCATCTCTCGCACGGCGCGCGAGCATCACAGACGTCGCGCTGGTTCGAGTACGTCCACTACGACGTCGACGGCGAGGGATTCCTGAACTATGACCAGATCCGTGCACAAGCTCGCGAGGTGAAGCCGGCTCTCATCATCTGCGGCGCGAGCTCGTACCCGCGGCAGATCGACTTCGCAGCATTCTCGGACATCGCCCGGGAAGTCGGAGCTGCCCTCATCGCCGACATCTCTCACATCAGTGGACTCGTGGTGGCCGGGCAGCACCCCTCCCCCGTCCCGCACGCCGACCTCGTCACCACCAGCACCTACAAGCAGCTCGCCGGGCCGCGCGGAGGGCTGATCCTGGGCGGGACGAATGTGCCAGACCCTCAGGCCCTGCACCGGCGAGTCGATCAGGCGGTCTTTCCGGGCCTTCAGGGCACGCCCAACGGCGCAGCGGTCGCGGCAAAGGCGTGGGCGCTCGGTTACGTGACCAGCCCCGAGTTCCGCGCGATCGCCGCTCGCATCGTCGATCTGGCGCGCATCGTCGCCGACCGGCTGGCGAGCCATGGCCATCGCATCGTCACGCGCGGAACCGACACGCACATGGTGTTGGTCGACACGTCGGCGGCCGGGCTGTACGGCCTGGAGTCCGAGCGGTCGCTCGAGGAAGCCGGGATCCTGGTCAACCGCAACGCCATCCCCCACGACCCCCGGCCGCCCAGTCGGCCCAGCGGAATCCGACTGGGGCTCAACAGCCTTGCTCAGCTCGGCGCCTCAGACGCCCAGGCAGCCCTCGTCGCGGACATGGTCGCAGCCGTCCTCGCTGCTCTGCGGCAGACAGAGACCTACCAGCTGCGGGACACCATCGAAACGACCCGTATCGAAACGGCGACGCTGATGGAAGAGCTCTGGACCACGTACTCAGAGGCCACCGCAACGAGAGGCGTATCGGCATGACCACGACCAACCACGACTCATTCCCTCTCACCGCGACGCAGGAGGCCTATCTGGTCGGGCGCGGCACAGGCGTGGACTTCGGCGAAGTCGGTTGCCAGGGCTACTGGGAGTGGCAACGCCCCTACCAGCCGGGCGACGAGGCCAAGGTTCGCGATGCGTGGAGCACGATCGTGGAGCGGCACCCGTCGCTCCGAACGGTGATCACCGGCGACCGCTCGTCGCAGAGGACGCTCCCTCCGGAATCCGCGTGGACCTTCACCTTCAACGACTGGTCCCAACTCCCACCCGATCAGGCCGACGACCAGCTGACCCAGCTTCGAGACCACCTGTCGCATCATCTGTTCGACCCCAACACCTTCCCCCTGTGGGACGTGCAGGTGTCGTTGATGCCGGATCAGAACGCCTACATCCACTTCAGCCTGGACCTGTTGGTCGCCGACGCGTGGAGTTACTACCAGGTCCTGGTCCCGGAATTCGCGGCTCTTCTTCTCGGCCAAGACCTGCCGGCGGTGCCGGAAGCGTCGTTCCAGGACTGGGTCATCGCCCAGGAACGTTCCACCCGCGAGTCGGCCTCATGGCGACGATCAGAACAATACTGGGTCAACCGGCTGCCGAGCCTGGCTCCCGCCCCGCAACTGCCTCGAGGACCGGGCGAGGGGACGGAGTTCACGCGCTTGGAAGACTCGGTGGACGCTCGCGGATGGGCTGCCATCCAGAAGACCGCCGGCAAGCGACGGGTGGCCGGCACAGCACTCGTGGCAGCAGCGCTCGGTGAGGTGCTGCGACGTTGGGGGGCCGGTGAGAAGTTCACCATCACGGTGCCCACCTTCGTGGCATCACGTGCTTCCGAGGTGTACGCGGGGGTGGTGGGAGACTTCACCAGCACGATCCTCCTCGAGGTGGACGGGTCCGGCGACTCGTTCGCGGCCCGGGCCCAGACAGTGCAAAGGCAGCTGTGGAGCGACCTGCCCCACTCGGCGTTCAGCGGCATCCATGTCGCTCGCGAGATGGCTCGCGCCTCGGGCGCCACACAGGTCAGCTTCCCGTTCGTGCTCACCAGCCTGCTCGGTCAGCCACCTCGCCGCTACCACACCGACCTGGGCGTCTCCACCTACACCAGCACCAGGACGCCGCAGGTGAGCGTCGACGTACAGGTGGCCGAGGTCGAAGGCGCCTTGGCGTGGAGCTGGGACTTCCGGCGCAGCGCGTTCCCGCGCGGCCTGATCGAGGACATGTTCACGGAGTTCGGTCGAGTCTTTCGTGATCTGTCGGGAGACGACGTCTGGGACAGCGCCGACTGCATAGCCCAGCTCCCGACCCACCAGGCAGCCGCGCGGGCGCGCGCGAACAGCACAGACGGTCCCGTTCCGGCGAACACCTTGGGCGAGTCGTTCTGGAGTCACGTCGAGTCACGACCCGCCGCAACGGCGTTGGTGAGCGAAAACGGCAGCCGCCTGACCTACGCCGAACTGGCTCAAGCCGCGAGAAAAGTCGCCGGGGCGGTCACCGATTCCGCCCACGAAGACGGCCCGGTGGCCATCGTGCTGGCGAAGCAGGCAGCGCAGTTCGTCGCCGCGCAGGCGGCGAACTATGCCGGCCGCACGTTCGTCGCCCTGGACCCGGACCAACCCCTGACCCGGCTGCAGCGTGCGTTCGACTCGGCTTGCCCCGCTCTCGTCATCGCCGACGAGCCACTGGCATCAGCCCTCGCCTCGCTCACGCAAGCCCCCGTGCTCACCGTGACCCGGGCACAGGCGCACGAGGCCCTCCGGATCCCGGCCACACCCCCTGAGGCGTGCTACGTGGTGTACACCTCTGGCACGAGCGGGAAACCGAAGGGCGTGGTGGTGGGCCAGGTGGGGGTGGCGAACGCGTTCGCCCACATGAGTGAGATCGGAGCGATCGACCACACCGACGTCGCCTACGCCGTCTCCCCCTTCCATTTCGACCTGGGCATGTTCGAGGCGCTCGGCATGCCGGCCCTCGGCGGGACAGTGGTCGTCGCACCGCCCATCGTTTACCCGCTGAGGTGGCTCAACGACGTCCAACGTGAACGGGTCACGGTGTGGAACTCCACCCCGGCGCTGCTGAGCTTGCTGCTCGATGCCGCCGAATCCCAAGGAGAGACCCTCACCAGCCTGCGTACGGTGATCCTGGCCGGCGATCGGATCCCGGGGCACCTGCCCCACCGCCTGGCGCGGCTGGCGCCCAACTCGCGCCTCATCGCGTCGGGGGGCCCGGCCGAGACCTGCGTGTGGTCGGTCTACTACCCCGTGCCCGTCGACTTCCCGGCGTCGAGCCCCTCAGTTCCCTACGGGCTGCCCATGCGCAATCAGCGTTATCTGCTGCTGGACCACCTCGGCCGCGAAGTGCCCGACTGGGTCGAAGGCGAGATGGTCGTCGAAAGTGAGGTCGGACTGGCCGAGGGATACCTGAACCTCCCCGGCGAGACCGCAGAGAAGTTCCTGCACGCCGCCACCCCCGGTACCCGCCGATACGTCACCGGAGACATGGGCCGTTGGAGGCCGGACGGACTCATCGAGATCACGGGTCGCAAGGACTTCCAGATCAAGGTCAACGGCATACGCATCGAACTGGGCGAAGTCGTCGAAGCACTCAAGACCCTGCCCGAGGTCCACGACGCGGTGGTGGTGCAAGCAGGCGGCACCTCGGACTCACCCCTGGTCGCCTTCGCGAGGAGCGACGACGTCGCGATGAGCGAGATCGCGGTGAAGACCCACGTGTCGAACCTGCTTCCACGCGCAGCGGTACCGGCAAGGGTCATCGTGGTCCCGCAGTTCCCGCTCACCCCCAACGGGAAGGTCGATCTGCTGTCCCTGCAGGAGACCGCAGCTGAGGCCGTCGCGGCCGCGGCGTCCCAAGACGACGGATCCGTCGAACGCGACGCCATCGAGGTCGTCCTGTCGGCCTGCTGGCTGAGTCTCCTCGGGCACCGGATCGGGCGGGACGACAACTTCTTCAGCGTCGGCGGCACCTCGTTGGACGTGGCCAAGGCGACGATGCGATTCAGTTCCTTGACAGAGTTCGACGTCGATGCCCGGACGATGTTCATCCACCCCACCGTCCGGTCAGCGGCGCGAGCGCTCCTGGAACGTCACGGCCAGGAGATGCTCAACCGATGCAAGCTGATCACCAACGCCTAGCGGCAGCGGTGCAGCCCACGGTTGGCGCCACAGGAGGCGTGGCACTCCGCCTGATCGCCGAGAAGGCTGATGCGGTGAAACTCAATCGCCCACGACCGTTTGCCTGATCAGGATGGCGGGGGCTGGCTCCCCGCCATCCGTATTTGCCGCGCGTAACACGGCTACTCGTTCGCCGTGCGGCAACTTCCCGGGTCGCCGCCGGCGTGTAAACGCCGGGCGTCGGCCCCACCGACAACCGTCGATGGAGATCGATCCTCGCGTTGCTGCGGAAGAACATCCTCGAACGCCGCCTGTGGGCGCCCGGGAAGTGATTCGCACCATCGTCATCGACAGAGAGATCCAACTTTGTGGCCATCACCAGGCGGCGCTCGGCAGACTGCTGCGGTTGAGTTCGACGCGGCGTGGCCCCGCCGGCCAATGAGGATGCATGACTCAACAACCACCCGATCGTGCGGGGGTCCCCAGATGCGCGTACCCTGTTCCCAAGGGAGGTCCCGCATGTCGAATGCCCGGTTGACGCTCGCCTCACACGCGCTGTGCTGGCTCGAGTATTGGCGCCGTGAGGGCAAGGAGTTCCTCACGTCCGACAAGCTCGCCAAGAGCCTGGGAAGTAATCCGGTCTCGGTCCGCAAGGTTCTTGGCGGCGTTCGAGACGCCGGAATCTTGCGCACCGGACGTGGTCCCGGGTCGGGCTGGGCGTTGGCGCGGCCCGCTTCGGAGATCACACTCCTGGACCTGCATACCGCTTTGGGCCTGTCAGGACCCTTTGGCCTTCACGCCTCACCTCCGGACTTCAGTTGCCCGGTGGGCGGCGGCATCAGCCAGACGTTGACTGCCGTCTACGGTCTGGCTGAACTGCGTATGGCCGAAGTGCTCAACGAGGTCACTATCGAACTCATGCTCGAAGATATCCTTCGAGTCAACCAAGGTGGCGAGTCCTGGGCTGCCCGGATTCTTGAGCAAGAATCCGGGCAGCCGGGGCTCGCCTCGATGCTTGGCTAGGACCGTCGGGTCAAGGTCGCGGTCAGATTGTCGGGGATGAAGAAGCCCCCCTCCGCGACCGACAAGGGTTCCTCGGAGAGCTGTAGCTCGAACTCACTCGTCAGGGCTGAGAGCGCCAGCGTTGCCGAGTGGATGGCGAACTGGCGCCCGATGCACATGCGCGGCCCCGTGCCGAACGGCTTGTAGATGTGCGCGGGGCGCGCCTTCACCTCCTCGGGCTGGAACCTGGAGGGACGGAACTCGTGTCGATCCGGTCCCCAGGCCTCGTCGTGGTGAAGAGCTCGGGTAAGCACCGCGGCCCATCCGCCCTTGGCCACCTGATGGACACCGCCGACAGTTGCGTCCTCCTTCGCGACCCGCAAGAACGCCGGCGTGGGCGGCCACAGACGCAACGTCTCGTCGATCACACGCCGCAGAGCGCGCAGCTTGGGCACTTCGGCGAACGTGGGGTACTGCCCTTCGAGCACCTCGGCGGCCTCCTGCCTCACCTCCTCGAGGATCTCGGGGTGGGTGTAGAGGTACATCAACGCGAACGAGATCAATGAGGCGGTCGTGCCGTACCCGGCCACCATGAAGGTGGTGATCTGGTAGCGCACGTTCTCCTCAGGGAGCGTCCGGCCTGTTTCCGGGTCCACGTTCGTCAACATCGCGTCCAACAGGTCGCGCTGCTCGCGGTGGGGGTTGGCCTTGCGCTCTTCGATGACGGCGTCGACCGTCTGGTTCAGCAGCCGCACCCAGCCTTCGAAGTCCGCCCGCCGCTGCTCCTGCAGGTCGGGCGGCAGCACGCTGAACATCAGCGCCTCGACCATGGCGTCGACGTAGGGGTGGCGGCCGGCCTCAGGCCCCATCGTCCCGAAGTCGTAACCGAACCCGGCCCGCCCGATGATGTCGAGCGAGAGCTTCGTGGCCTCACCGCCCACGTCGACAGGTCCGCTCTGCTCCTGCCAGTAGGCGATGAACTGTTCCACCGACTCCCGCATCGGCTCGTGGTAGCGGGCCAGGGCCTCCTTCGAGAACGCCGGCATCAGAACCCGGTGGGCAAGGCCCCAGTTCTCTTCGTCGTTGCGGGCGGTGAAGAGACCATCTCCGGTGATCGGCCTGAATGCTTCCATTCCGAAGCCCGCGAACTTCTCGAACCGACTGTCATCGAACAGGTCCTTGCACACCTCCGAACCCGAGGCGACGACCATCCCGAAGCCCGGCGCCTGGGTCTCGAAGATGGGCCCGAGCTCCTGAGACCAGCTGAACAGCTTCTGCATGGGCTTGACGAAATCTGAGTTGGGAGCGTCGAGCAGCTCAGGGTCTCTGCCCGCAGGGTGCGGGATCGTTCCCAGGCTCCATTCTTCGAGCATCAATCTTCTCCTCTTCGTTGGTCAGCGATCGCGTTCGCTGAAGCTCGCTTCGGCCAAAAGGTCGGCTCCGCCCAGTTCGGCGTGCTGGCGGAGCAGGCGGGCAAGTCGAGCCATGCGTACGGCCATGCGCCGCAGCATCTCCATCCCCTCGGTGTCCTCGAGCACCTCACCCGCGGCGTCGCCGAAGAGCACCGCCGGAAATCCCGAGCCGGGCAGGATCATTCGGTTGAGTAGGAGGTGTTGGAGCAGATAGTTGTACGTCTCGACGTGGGAGTAGCGCCGGCCCGTGACGAACGCACCGCCCACCTTGTTGGTCAGCACCCTGTCGAAGCGCAGGTGTCCGGTACCGATGCGCTCGATGAAGGTCGGCAACGTGGGGCTGGGCCCGAACCCGTGCACCGGTGCCGAGAAGATGACCCCGTCGCAGGCAGCGAGCTTCGGGATCAGCCCTGGAAGCGCGTCGTCGACCTCACACGGCGAGCTGCGGAAATTGCAGTCACCGCACGCTCCGCACGGACGCAGGTCCATGTCCCATACGTTGACGACCTCGAGGTCCACGCCTTCCTCGGCAAGGACGGCCTCGAGGAACCGATAGGCGTGAACCCCGTTGCCGTCGGCTCTCTCGGACCCGTTGATCCCCAAGAACTTGATCCGTTCAGCTTGCTCGGCCATGGCCGCAAGCATGTGGAGCCTCAGTAAGGTATCGGTTAACCGCTCGGCCGGCGTTCGCTCTCGCCGTTGACCCCGGCGGGAGACTGTCGGACCAGGAGGCAATGATGCATGTCGTGTTCTACAGGAACCTCAATCTCGGTCACGCCGGGTCGCCGAACCGGGAGCAGCTGGAGGGTGCGCTCGAGCGGGGCGGTGCCTCGCACGTGAAGTCCTTCCAAACGAATGGGACGGTGTTGATCAAGTCCGAGGACCCCGAGGGCGTTGTGGCTGCGGCAGCAAGCGAACTGGCCGCCACTGCAGGGTACGACGACGTAGCCATCGTGAGGCCGCTGGCGGACCTGGAGGAACTGCTGGCGCTGGGGGTGTTCGAGAAGCACGTATCCCCCCGCACCTACCGCGAAACGGTGACGTTCTTCCAGGGCGGCACGAAGCCGAGCTGGTCGACGCCGTGGACCAACGCCAAGGACGACGTCGACGTGCTGCACGTCGGAGACGGGATCGCCCTGAGCCTGATCCGCAAACCCCGCAACTCCGCTGGGAGCCCGACCTTCGAACTGGAACGGGCCACTGGTGGCGTGGCGACGACGAGGAACCGAGGCTCTATCGATCGGCTGTTGAAGGCTGCTGCGACTTGGAAGTAGTCCTACCTACGTTCTGCCTGCTCGCGTGCCCCGCGCTGCGCCAGGCGAATGCGTGGTCGACGCCGTTCGACGAAGACCAAGCGAAGAAGTTTGCCGACCGCCGCGATGCCGCGGCGTTCTTGACGTCCAGATGGCTGACAAGTGAAGCTGCCGGCCGGGTGCTCGACCTGCCGACTCCACAGGTTCTGATCACGCGGGAATGCGCTCAGTGCGGGTCGACGGCGCATGGGCGGCCCCGAAGCGGCGAGGCT
Source organism: Nocardioides sp. NPDC057767 (assembly GCF_042798275.1). NCBI lineage: Bacteria > Bacillati > Actinomycetota > Actinomycetes > Propionibacteriales > Nocardioidaceae > Nocardioides > Nocardioides sp. NPDC057767. The sequence goes on from NZ_JBHVKJ010000019.1 coordinate 30,629, forward strand.
TGGTTGTCGGCATCGCGGCGCCGGGACCTGGTCGCCGCAGCAGCCGGCGGTGTCCCAGTCGCTGTGGATCTGGAGCCGGTGCGGGCAGGAGCAGATGTTCCAGACTCTTGCTTGACCCGCCGAGAACGCGACGCGGACTCCCTGGGCCGGCTTCGCCTGTGGACGCGCAAGGAGTGCCTGGTGAAGCTGGGGCTGTGCAGCCTCGACGACTTCGGGACCGTCAGCGCCGGGGCACCCGAGATGGACAGCGTGCAGGTCGGGGCCGTGCACCTGAGCTCACACCTGGTGCGGCCACAGATGGGAGAGCCCCACCTGGTCACCGTCGCCTCCTTGGGCCGACGGCCCCCCACCCCAGCCTTCGTATCCCGCCGGGATGGGGCGCCGATCAGCCTCGGCCGACGCGGGCCGAAGGGTCGAACCGGATGGGCAACGACGTGAGCCGGTGCACGGTGATGGAGTTCAGCCACACCAGGTCCTCGGCTCGAGCATCGAGCCTCAAGCCCTCGAGCCGGTCCAGCGTACGGCGGAATGCGACCTCTCCTTCCAGCCTCGCCAAGGGCGCGCCCAGGCAGAAGTGAGTCGCCTTGCCGAAACTCAGGTGCGGGTTCGGCTTCCTGGCCACGTCCAGTCGCGCAGGGCACTGGATCACCGCTTCGTCGTGATTGGCCGTGGGCAGCGCGATCGCCACGTGCTCACCCGGTGCGATCGTGGCATCACCGATGCTGACCTTTGACCGGGCGAAACGGTAGGTGACGGCCGAGACCGGGGAGTCGAACCGCAACAGCTCCTCCACGAGCAGCGCTGTGGACTTCGCGTCGCCGTGTGCCAAGGCCCGGCTGAGCTGCTCAGGGTGAGTCAACAGCGCCAACAGGCCGTTGGCCAGCAGGTTGACCGTCGTCTCGTAGCCGGCAGACAGGAAGAGGAACGTGTTCGAGCGAGCCTCGACCTCCGTGAGCCGGCCCTCGTCGACGGCGTGAGCCATGGTCGTCATCACGTCCTCGCGCGGCTCCACTCGGCGCCTGGCAAGCAGTTCACCGGAGAAGTCGTAGAACCACGTACCAGCGGTGAAGATAGCACTCTGGTCCAGGTCGTTTCCGACCCCGGTGATGACCGAAGCGTTGGCCTCGAAGTCCGCCTGATCGGCCTCCTCGACACCCAGAATCCGACTGATCACCGCGATCGGCAGCGGCAACGCGACCGACGTCACGTAGTCGGTTCTTCCCGCTTCGATGAACGTGTCGATGAGTCCGTCGACAAAGGTGGTCATCCACGGTCGAAGCGGCTCCACGTTCTTGCGTATGAAGGCATCGTTCAACACGCTCTTCATGCGTCGGTGATCCTCGTCGTCGGCGAACAGAATGTGCTGTGCGAGCGGGAAGTCACCCGCCAAGGACAGAAATCGTCTGATCGTCGGATCGGCGGCATCGGAGCTGCGGACCAGGTCACGGTTCGCGAACACGGCCTCGACCGCCTTCTGTCCGACGGCGAGCCAACTGGGCATCCCGTCCGGGAGGATCACGCGCACACACCCCTCAGTGACCCCCGTCTTGGCGTAGATGGTCTGGGGCGAGGCAAAGTCGGTGCTCTCAAGCTTGACGACAGTCGGCTGCTCGGTCATTCGTCCCTCCAGTTCGCATGTGGTGACCACCGTCGCAACACGCGGTTATGCACCGAGAAACGAAGGCGCGCTCTCGTTAACCGTGGCTCGCATCGTGCCGTCTCACACTGGCAGGACGAGACGACTCGAAGGGATCTCATATGCGCGAAAACATGGACGTCGGCCGGGCGAACGCGTGCCGCATCTACGACACACTCATCGGAGGTGGCAATCTCTCCGAGGCTGACCGCTCGGCCTATGGGCGTCTCCTGGAGATCAATCCCGGGACCCCGTTCGTGGCACGGGAGAACCGTGACTTCATGCTCAGAGCCTGCCGGACGCTGGCCAGCAAGTACGGGGTGCGACAGTTCCTGGACCTGGGCTGCTCCTTCCCCACCCTCGACACGCCTAACCTGCACGAGGTCATCGCCGAGCACCAGCCGGAGGCCCGGGTGCTGTACGTCGATGTCGAGGCCGAGGTGGAACGCGCCTGGGAACCTCTTGTTGAAGGGCTCTCGTCTGTGGGCTTCATCCACGGCAACGTGTCCGACCCCCATGGCACCCTCGAGGCCGCGCGGGCGGCCGGCGTGCTGGACTTCGACGAACCGATCGCCATCGTCTTGACCGGCGTCCTCCCGTTCGTCCCCACCGACACCGACCCCTGGACGGCCGTATCGGCGTTTCGAGACGCTTGCGTCGATGGCAGCCACCTCGTGCTGTCGCATGCCCTGACCTCGGAGGACTGGCCCGCCGGAGCAGAAGAGGTGCTCAGTATGTACCGCGAGCAGATCCAGCCGATGTTCCCCCGACTCGAGCGTGACGTGCTGCGCTTCTTCGACGGATACCGACTCCTCGAGCCGGGCCTGGTCTCTACCCCCGCGTGGCGGCCCGACACCCCACCGGATCCAGACCTCGTGGCGTTCAAGCGTGCGGTCGCGGCCGTCGGGATCAAGGAGCCCTGCCCACGGTAGAAGCCGCACCACGGACGAAGGCATGTGTGGATCCCCTCCCACACATGCCTTCGTCACTTCACGTGCGTCTAGCTGCCGCCCTGCGCGAACTCAGCCAATGCGGCTGACTTGAGGCGCAGGGCGATGCCCGCCGCAGTCGGATCGTCGTACATCTCGCTCATCCGCAACGACACGCCCAAGTCCGAGCGGGCCGCGGCCGCGGTCCTGGCCAGGATCAGGGAGTGGCCACCCTCGTCGAACAGGTTCGCCGTGCGCGACACCGAGCGTTGGAGGAGCATGTCCCACAGCTCCAGGACCCACTGTTCGAGCTCGGCCACGTCATCGTCCACCACCGTCGAGACGTCAGCGCCGGCTGCCGGGGTCGACGACGAGGCGCTGAGGATCGCGCCGGCCGTCGCGGCGGCGATGACGGCGTGTCTGTCGATCTTGCCGTTCGGGGTGAGCGGCATGGAGTCAGCGGTCACGGCCACCACATCTGGCCGGATCGCGCGTGGCATCCTCGAGAAGGCACCCCGGATCACGGTCGGGTCCGGGGACCCCTTGATCAGAAGGTAGACGCGCTCGCCGTCGCACGCCGCAGCGGCTGCTCCGACCCCCGCTACCGCGGACGCGATCGACTCATACTCCCCTAGCTCCACCCGGTGTCCCCGCACCTTGACCTGGTCGTCCGACCGCCCCAGGAATACGATCTGGCCGTCGACGACCTTCGCCCGGTCGCCGGTGTCGTACCAGCGAACGCCCTCGGTCACGACGAACTTCTCGGCGGTGAGCGCGGGTTGTTCCCCGTACCCAAGTGCCAGGGCCGGGCCACCGATCAACACGTGCCCGACCTCTCGGGGCGCCACCGGTTCGGTGTACGAGGAACTGACGAGGCGCACAACGTATCCCGGCAAGGGCGTCCCGATGGGCGGGTCGGCGGCGAGATCATCACGCAACCGGAAGTGGGTCGCCCAGATCGTTGCTTCCGTCGGCCCGTACACGTTGCGGGCGTCACGGCTGCGGCGCACCACCTCCATGGCCATGGACTGACTCAATCGCTCGCCCCCGACAACGACCCGGGCGATCTTCGACTCCGGGCCCCATCCCTCAGCAAAGAGTGCCGCCATCATGCTCGGCGTCCCATGGACGACGTCGACATTGCCGCGACGGATCTCGGCCACCGCATCCGAGACTCCGCGAAGGCCATGCCCACCCTCGGGGAAGACAATGCTCGCCCCACAGACCAGCGGAAGCAGGAGCTCATCGATGGAGATGTCGAACGTGGGGCTGGTCAGAGCCAGCATTCGTTCACCGCCCCGTACGAACTCCGTCTTCGACGCAGCGCGGACATGTTCAGCCAGCGCTGAACGTCCCACCCAAACCGCCTTCGGCTCGCCGGTCGACCCCGAAGTGAACATCGCATACGCACGCTCGAGGGGCCGGTTCGGGTCGGTCCACTCGACCGCGCCGTTCGCGTGAGGCGTGACTCGTAGCCCGCCGGAAGAAGACCCGATCTCCACATCCGTCTGTGCCTTGATCCGAATAGCCTCGACGCGACTGTCTGGCAAGGAATCGCTGACCGGAACGTAGGCGACCCTCGCCGAGAGGCATCCGAGCAGGGCGACAACGAGATCCGGCCCATGGTCAGCGGTCACCAACGCCGTCGCAGCACCACACTCGAGCAGTTCTGCCCGCAGGCGCGCCACCCGATCGGCGACCTCGGCATACGTAAGGCGAACCTGACCTTGTTCGACAGCGACCTCATCCCCCATCACCTCCACCGACTGGAGGAACAGCTCATCGACGTCGGCGGCGGGATCGGCATTCACCGTGCCCAAGTCCGCCGCCGAATCCCGGCGTCCCAGATCGCCTACGGCCCCACCACGTGCCACATCGCTCAACGCCTGAACGAGGTCATGACCGAGCTGCTCGATGAATTGGGGGGTGAACATCGACTCTGCGTAGTCGATACGCAGCTCAACGTCCCCATTCGGAGTGTTCGATGCCGTCACCTGGAACGGAACCCTGGCCGTATCATTCATCACCGGGCGCGGCGCCATGCTCCCTCCACCCGCCAATGCCAGGGCCTGCGGGTCCGCGGCATCAGTGGTCACCAGCACGTTGTAGAGGGGATTCAGGCCACTCTCGCGGCGTGGCCGCAAGGCCCGCACCAACGATGAGAACGGAACCTCGTGCTCGAGGTTTCCGCTGGCCGGACCCGCCGCGACCCGTGCCAACGCGGCCGACACCGATTCCGTCGGTTCGAGCTCGACCCGAATCGGCAGGCTGTCGGCAAACGGGCCCACGGTCGAGGACAGCCGAGCAGACCTGCGCCCGGACACCGACAGGCCAACGACCATGTCCCACTCTCCGCTGTAGCGGCCACACACAGCCGCCACCGCCAGCATCAACAACGCTGACGGTCCAGCCGACTCCCGGCTCGCAGCTGCGATCGATTTCGCCCACGCCGCTTCGTCGACGCGGAACGAACGGTGGCCACCGCGAAACCGTGAGGCGTTGTTCCCCACGGGCCGATCCGGCGGGAAGTGAGCCGGCGTGGCCGAACCCAGGTGCTCTCGCCACCAGGTCAAGGCCTCGTCGCTGGGTTCCTCGTCAGTGGAGATCACTCCGGCCTGGACCAGGCCCCTGAACTGGTCGGATGTGTCGGTGGATCCCCCGTTGTACCGCGCACAGACCTGTTCGGCCAACGTGGCGATCGACTGACCGTCCGCCACCACATGGTGGGTCTTGACCACCAATGCCAATGACGTCGACATGTCACCGTCGGGTGCGCGCGAGGCTGCGTTGGTTGCCTGCAGCACCCATGCCTTCGTGCACGGCCCGGCGTGGGGGTCGATCGGCTCCGACGCGATGCGGTGTGTCGCGGTCTCGAGGTCGACGTCGCGGACCACCTCGACCGCGGCTGCCGGCACCAGGTGTGACTCGATGCCCGCAACCGTGGCCCGATAGGCGGTGTTGAGCACCGGGTGAGCTTTCAGCGTCTCCTCGACAGCTCGTGCCAGCAGGTCCGCGTCGACCACACCGGTCACGTCGTAGGCCGTCGTGATCGTGTAGGGACTCAACGGTGCTGCCTCGGCCTCGCTGGCGAGAATTGCCGCCTGGGTCGGAGTGACGGGCACCGCGGAGCAGGGATCGTCTAGCGTGGTTGTCGGTTCGATCCCGAACGCGCTACGACGGTCGTCGAGCGGCTTGCTTTCCCACCGCTGCAGGAAGTCCATGCTGGTCTCTCCTAAGTCGTTGAAGTCGCTGACGGCCTCAGCCCTAATCTCGTTCGGATGTGAGTGGCCAAACCGGCCGGGTCCGTGGTGCAGAAGTAGTGATCACCTGTGGGCAGCACGGACAAGCTCACCGGGCTGCCCAGCCGTCCCCACTCGACGTACCTGTCCTGGAAACCATTGGTTGCTGGGTCTGCCCCGCCCACGACACAGTGGACCGGTACGTCCAGCGGTGCGGGAGGTTGGTCGAGGTCGGTGAGGTACATCCGGACCATCTCCTGAAGGTCGTGGCGCACAACCTTCAGGATGCGGGTGATGTCCGAGTCGTCCAGGACCCCGTCGAACCCGCCGAGACCGCGCATGTGTCCCAGCAGCAGCGCGTCGTCGCCGTCCCTGACCAGCGCCATCGATGCGTGTGGGTCGCGATCCGGCAGCGCCGCTCCCATGAACACCGCGTCCAGGCGGATCCCCTCCCGCCGCATCGCCCGGGCGAGCCGGTCTGCGGTCGCGCAGCCGGCGCACTGTGCGTACACAGCCGTAGGCATCTCCGGCAGTTGCCTGAGCTCCTCGACCACCTCGTCGGCCACCTGGCTGATGGGCTTCATGGCTGACCCGTCTGCCAGATCGTGGCCCGGCAGGTTCACAGACAAGACCTCCACGGCGTCACCGAGCTGGTCGGCCAACGGCTGATAGGCGATCGCGTTCCCACCGCCGTAGGGAACACACACCAAGCGAACCTTCGCTGTCGTGTCGCCACCGGACAGACGTACCAATCGGTTGAGGTGGTTGGTGGAGCCGTCGGAGTCAAGGTAGTTCGCCAACTCTCGCACCGTGGGGTATCGGAACAGTGCGACGGTGGGCAGGTCCGGGTCGATGAGGCGGGCCGCCTTCACCGCCTTGAAGGAGTCGCCCCCCAGAAGGAAGAAGTCGTCCACGGCGCTCTCCACCGGTGTGGACAACACGGCTGTCCACACCTTCGCGACGTGAGCCTCACGTTCGGTTCCCAGAGGCACCTGCTGCGCCGAGGCGGTGAGTTTGTCGGCCTTGTCGAACAGAACGCGTACCTGACCGCGGTCCAGCTTCCCGCTCGCGTTGAGAGGCATCGCCGTGACCCACCGAAACTCCGACGGAATCATGTATGAGGGCAGCTCGGCGACCAGCTTCTGCCTGACCGACCGCATGTCTGGTCGCTGCTCGGACTCGAGGACTGCCACCAGCCGCTCGTCCGGGTCTGCCACGGAAAACACGACCGCAGAGGTGACCTGCCCGGACTTGATGACGGCGGCTTCGACGTCGCCCGGTTCGATCCGGAGCCCAGCCAGCTTGATCAGGAAGTCGCGGCGCCCCAGCAGTTCCAACGTCAGCTCGTTGTTCCATCGAGCGATGTCGCCGGTGTCGTACCAAACCTCTCCGTCCTCGCGCGCCTGGAACTTCTCCTGCGTCAGGCCCTCGGCGCCCAAGTACCCGGAGGCCAACCCCACGCCACCCAGCAAGAGCCGCCCGGGGACACCGATGGGACACAGTCGGCCCTGCTCGTCGACGACGATGCCCTTCTGATTGGCCATGGGGCGCCCGTAAGGGACCGCGTTCCACGTCGGGTCGACCTCGGTGACGCGGGTGTAGGTCGAATGGATCGAGGCCTCTGTGGCACCCCCGAGGACATCGAACGTGGCATCACCGAAGAACGCCCACCACCGTGCCGGCATCGACAGGGGCGCCCAGTCGCCGCCCAGAACGGCTGCGCGAAGCGGAGGAGGTTCCTGGCTCGCGTCTTGCTCGAGCTCGTCGAGGAAGGCCCCCAGCAGCGCGGGTGCCGAGTTCCAGACCGTGGCCTGTTCGTCGGCCGCCCGCTCGAGCCAGTGGGACGGGTCACGCCGGAACTCGGGATCCAGGATCACCGATGCCCCGCCGGCGCTGAGGATGCCGAAGCCCTCGAAGATCGACATGTCGAAACCGGTGGAAGAGATCGCCAGGCACCGATCCTCTCTGGTGAGGTCGAGTCGCGCGGCAAGATCGTTGAGGTTGTTCACGATGCCGCGATGGCGAATCTGCACTCCCTTGGGCACCCCGGTCGAACCGGAGGTGAAGATGATGTACGCGTGGGCATCAGGTTCGACGGCGCAAGGTTCGAAGCCCGCTCCACCGCCCTGGGATACCCACGACTCAACGACCTCCGCGCTGGTGAACTCTGCAACGGGCTGGGCAGCCTCCCGGATCTGGTCGAGGCGCTCGGCGGCCATGTCGTACGCCACCGGCACGAAGGCTGCTCCTGTCATCGAGGTGGCCAAGCAGGCCACGAGATACTCCCGGCCGGGAGGAAGCGCAACCAGGACCGTCCTCGTGGGGCCCGCCCCTTCCTTGACCAGCCGAGCAGCGACCGCGGTCGCATCCGTGACGAGCTCCTTGTAGGTGACGACGACACCGCCGGGCAGCAGAAGGGCCGCGGCGTCGGGGCGGGTCTCAGCCTGCGCCAGCACCAGGTCGTGCAGGGTCTCGGCGCCAGAGAACTGTTCGTCGGTTGCGTTGATGGCGGCCAACGTCTGTGCTTCGGCGGGGCTCATGGTGGGTAGCTCGCCGACCGCCTGCGACGGGTCCTCGCAGGCGACTTTCAGGCAGTGGTCGATCGCGGACAGCAGGGCCTCGACCCGGCTGGAGGTGAACAAGTCGGTGTCGTACTGGACGTGTATCCGGGTGTCGCTGGCCTGGTTCCGGACACTGATCAACAGCTCGTACTTCGCAGCATGGGAGTTCACGTCGTCGTCCAACGTGGTCGTACACCCCTCGAATGCGAAGGCGCTCCCGGGAGTGTTGTCCTGCTGGAACAACACCGCTGTCAGCGCCTTCCCGGTTCCGTCACCGCTGAGACCCAGGCGCGTCACGACCTCGTCGAACGGCGCGTTCGCTCGCTCCTGGGCCTGGCTGACGGTGTCCTTCACCTGCTCCACCAGCTCAGCGAAACTCATCTGTGCCGGCACCTCGGCGTCCAGGACCAACGTCTTGACGAAGAATCCGATGAGCCCGGCCAGTTCTTCGGAATCGCGGCCCGCGGCACTTGTGCCGAACACGAACTCGTCCTCGCCGCCATGCACCCGAGCCAGCACCAGGAACGCTGCCAAGGTGACGATGAATGGCGAAGCGCTCAACGCGCGAGCGCAGTCCTGGATCGCTCGGGTCCGTGCACTCCCCAACCAGAGAGCTCGCTCGTCACCGCCGAACGAACTCTGCGCTGGCCGCTGCTTGTCCGGCACGAAACGCAACGCCGCTTTCCCCTGGGCGCGCGACACGAAGTGCGCGACTCCGTCACTGTCGCCGCTGCCCGCCTCGACGTTGCCCAACTTCAAGTAGTCGACCGCGATGGGCCGAAGTCGCGGCTCGTCACCGCGAAGAAGAGCGGCGTAGGTCGTGGCCAACTCGCTGGCGAAGATGCCCATGGACCACTGGTCACACGCGATGTGATGGATCGTCAGCAACAGTTTGTGTCGCATGGGACCGAGCGAGATCAACGTCGCCCGGAACGGAAGATCCTCGGTGAGGTCGAAGCTGGTCGCGATCTCGGCAGCGATGATGCTCTCGGCCTGCACCTCACGCAGTTCAGCTTTGGACTCTGCCAACGACCTGACCGTGAGCACAGAGGCCGGCGCTGGCTGCAATACCTGAGTCAGGTCGCCATCAGCGTCGGTGAAGGTCGTGCGGAGTGCGACGTGCCGTTCCACCATCGCCGCCAGCGCTCGGTCGAGCACCCCCACGTCCAGCGGCCCCTCTACGTCGTGGAGCACGGGGACCGTGAACGCAACGTTCCCGCTGAGCTCGTTGGCCACCCACAGTCCTTGCTGCGCAACAGTGGCCGGAGCGCGCGTTCCAGGGGCGCCTGGTCGAATGTGTGTATCAGAGTGCTGTGCCTGCGATCGGGCTCGCCGGGCACGCTCTTCCAATCGCTTTCGTAGGCTCTCTGCCATGACTCCTCCTCGACAACGCACCGACGGTCACACGGTCGAGTAAGGAATGGGCAAGGCTGAGCGTGAACGGCTTACCGTCGCCTAACCTGCTCCATCGACGCTTCCCGGGTGGCCGGTAGTAGATACTCAGATCAGGTCGATGTAGCAATCGTCGGTGCACGCTGTGCCGGCGCCAGCCTCGCCATACATCTGGCCCGCGCAGGCCTGTCAGTGGTGGTCATCGACCGCGCCAAGCGCGGAAGCGACAAGCTCTCAACCTTGTACATCCACCAGCCGGGAGTACAGCAGCTCCGAAACCTCGGTGTGCCGATGGGCGACACGTTGGCGGGAGCGCCGGCTATGGACACGCTCACGTTCCGCACCGAGGGCGTGGAACTGCAGGGCCGGGGGCCGGTGTGCGGTGACGGCAACGTCGCCTATGCCCCCCGACGCTCGGACCTGGATGAGTTGCTGTGCTCGCAAGCAGAGGCCGCTGGCGCGACCGTTGTCCATGAAGCCCGCGCGACCGGCCTGCTCGCTGACGAGGATCGAATCACGGGGATCTGCTTCCGCACCTCCGAAGGCGATCACCTGTTGGGGGCTCATCTGGTGGTGGGGGCAGACGGGCTGCGTTCAACGGTCGCCGAGAAGGTGCAAGCCCGCACCTACCTGGAACGGCCCAAGGCCTCGATCTGCTATTACGGGTTCTTCGAAGGGTTGGACGACCCGTTCTCCCAGTTCCAAGGCGGGCGGCGCTGGGTCGGAGTGATCCCCACCGCCGGCGCGCACCTGGTCGCCGCGTATCTGCCCCAAGGCGAGTTCACCACCGCGAAGGCCAATCCCCAGGCCGCCTTCCGCCAGACCCTCGCCGAGGTGGACGCCCGTCTGTACGCGAAAGTCATGGACGCGAAACAGGCCGAGCGACTCATCGGGATGGGTGACCAGCGCAACTATTACCGCGCCGCATCAGGCCCGGGGTGGGCACTGATCGGGGATGCCGGACACCACAAGGATTCCTTGACCGCTCAAGGAATCACCGACGCCCTGGTGCAGTCGGCCATGCTCGCGGGCGACCTGGCCCAGGTCCCCATCGACGACCCTGACCGAGTCGACCAGGCCACCAGAGATTTCGAACGCAAGCGCGATGAAGAGTCCCTGGCTCGCTACTACTCCACCTTGGCCATCGCCCGATTGCAGCTGGATCCGGCTCGTAGAGCAATGCTCGAGGCGATCGCTCCGAGCCCACAACTGTGTGACCTCTACGCCTCAGCCGTGGCCGGGGTCACGACACCGGCCGAGTTCCACGCGCGCCTTGCCGAACATGGCGTCGATGCAGACCGATGAAGCAAGCACCCACCATGGGAGAAGATCAGATGACCGACCAGTTGGACAACGACCACTCGCTCAGCGGCGATGCCAGCATGTACACCAAGCCCGTGCTCAAGATCTACGATCCGATCGCGCTCGGGATGGTGTGCCCCATCGCCTGGCGCTGCTCACGAGGAACGATGCTGCAGTTCTTCAACGACAATGTGCGGGGCAAGCACCTCGACATCGGGCCCGGGACTGGCTTCTTCCTCGACAAGGCGACCTACCCGGTCGAGCACCCAGACATCGTCGTCGCAGACCTGAACGAACTCGTCCTGCGCACCACCGAGAAGCGGATCATCCGGTACCGGCCCCGCACCATGGTGCAGGACGCGCTCATGCCGCTTCAGACCGATGAAGTGTTCGAGTCCATCGCCATCCAGAACGTGTTGCATTGTCTACCCGGCACGATGAAGGACAAGGCAGTGGTGTTCGACAACCTGATCCCGAATCTGGGCACGGGCGGGGTGCTGTTCGGGTGCACCGTTCTTGGGAAGAACCACGGCCTCGGGCGCGCAGGGTCGTGGATGATGGAGAAGTACAACGACGCGGGATCGTTCCACAACCGTCAGGACGACGTGCAGAGCCTCGAATCGATCCTGGCCGATCGTTTCGAGAGGTATTCCGTGAGGACCCGGGGTGCCGTTGCCTTCTTCGAGGGCCATCGTGGCTGAGGCGCTGGAGGCCACCCAGGGCCCCACCCTGCTCGTCGCACACTCTTATGCCGGTGTTCCCGCGGCGCTGGCCGTGGCGCGGCTGCCGCAGAAGTTACTCGAGACGGTCTCCACGATCCTCCTGGGCGCAACCTGCCGGTCGCAGGTCGGTCCATCTTCGACGACTTCGGCCGCGGCGCGGCGTACCTGAGGAAGTCGTCGCTCAAGCTCGACGGAGTGGCGATCCCCGTGCCCACCAGGACGCAGCTGGATGGGTGGGTGATCACGGTCTGAACGGAGACTTGCTCGCCCAATTCACGGCGGTGACGAGCCAGCAACGCCGCTTGTGAGGTGCCCGGCGGGGTCAATCGGCTGACGTCACCTCCGGTCGAAGCGGGCAGAACGCCAAAAGGAACCGGCCGTTGCCCAGAATTCCCTGGTCAACGGCCGGTTTCTCTTGTGCGTGATACTGGGTTCGAACCAGTGACCCCTTCGGTGTGAACGAAGTGCGCTACCACTGCGCCAATCACGCGTTGCGGGTGAAACATTAGCGCATACGCTCGCCGGACCCACATTCGGGGACACGCCGGACGTAGGCTCCGAGCCATCAGCCCGACACCCGGAGGCGACCGGAAGGAGCGAGGATGCTCGCGTACGAACGGACCGGCAGCGGGGAGCCGCTGCTCCTGCTCCACGGCATCGCGCACCGCAGGCAGGCGTGGGCGGGGGTGGTGGAGCGGCTGGCCGACGAGTTCGAGGTGATCACCGTCGATCTGCCGGGACACGGCGAGTCGCCGGCGTTCGATCTGGCGGGACGTACGGTGCGGGCAGCGGTGACGGACGAGCTCAACGCACTCCGGGTCCATCTCGGGATCGAGCGGCCGCACGTCGTCGGCAACAGCCTCGGCGGACTGCTCGCGCTGGAGATGGGCGATGCGGGGCACGCGCGTACGGTGACGGCGCTCTCCCCCGCCGGGTTCTGGATGAACCGCGTCGACTACCTCTACGTGCGCGGCCTGTTCGCGGGCATCCAGGCGATCGCGCGGCCACTGGCGCCGGTGGCGGGGACGGTGCTGCAGTCGCGGGTGGCACGTACGGTCACGATGAGCTGCTTCTTCGCCCACCCGGAGCGGATCGACGCGGCGGTCGCGGCCGCCGACACGGCCAACATGGTCGCCTCGCGGGAGGGGATCAGGACGTTCTTCAGCAGCGCCTACCGCTACCCGGGCGCGACACAGACCGACGTGCCGACCACGATCGCCTGGGCATCCCGCGACCTCACCCTGCTCCCCTACCAGGCGAAGGTGGCCGCACAACGTCTCCCGCATGCGACCCACCGCCGGCTGGCCGGCTGTGGCCACGTACCGATGAACGATGACCCCGACCTGGTGGCCGAGGTCATCCGCGAGACCGCTCGTACGCAGCCACGGGGGCAGCAGGTCGCCTAGCCGCGAGCGGCGAGGATCCCACGCGGGTCGAAGGCGACCCGGATCTCGGTGATCAGTCCGTCCTCGACGCGCATCCAGTTGGCCGTCGGGGCGGGCTCGGCGATGGCGGTGTGCAGGTCGAACCAGGTGATCACGCTCGGCCCGTCGGCGAGCCGCTCCTTCACCTCGATCTTGTCGAGCACCTGCGCCATCCCCTCGAGACCCGCGACGCAGCCGTCGGCTCCCTCGATCGTGGCGAGCGGGCCGGCGAAGCTCACGTCGTCGGCCAGCAGCGCGCGCAGGCGGGTGAAGTCGCGCTCCTGCCAGGAGGTGAAGTACGCCTCGGCGAGGTCGGCAGCGGATGTGGTCATCGAGTCTCCTCAGGTCATCGGGCTTTCAGCACCCAGCCTGACCCGGAGCCGACGAGCACTCAAACAGATAGTTCTGCTGGTTGCTAGCATCAACGGTTATGGAGATCGGACAGCTCCGCTACTTCGTCGCCGTCGTCGACCACGGCTCGTTCACGGCCGCCGCGCAGCGGCTCCACGTCAGCCAGTCGGGCATCAGCGCGCAGCTCGCCAAGCTCGAGCGCGAGCTCGGCCACGAGCTGCTCGTCCGAGGTCCCCGCAGCGTACGGCTCACCCACGCCGGCGAGACGCTCCTCCCCCGCGCCCGCGAGGCGATCCGGGCGATCGAGGGCGTGCGGCAGAGCGCCGACGAGCTCAGCGACCTGATCCGAGGTCACGTACGCCTGGGGATGATCGCGGGCTGCACGATCCCCGGCTTCCTCGACGCCGTGGCCACCTTCCACCGTGAGCATCCCGGCGTCGGCGTCGAGCTCGTCGAGGACACCTCCGACCGCCTCCAGCGACGTACGCTGGCCGGCGAGCTCGACCTGAGCCTGATCTCCCACGCGGGACCAGTCATCGACGGCCTGGCCACGGAGTCGGTCAGCGACGAGCGGCTCGCGGTGATCACGCCGGCCGGCCATCGCCTCGCCGGCGCCCGGCCTCGGCTCGCCGATCTCCACGAGGAGACGGTGCTGTGCATCCCACCGGGGACCGGCGTCCGGACGGCTCTGGAGCAGTCATGCGCCCGGGCCGGTGTCGAGCCGAAGATCGACCTGTCCGGGTCCAACCCGGAGACGTTGCTCGGGCTCACCGCCCGCGGGCTGGGGGTCTGTGTGCTGGCCGAGTCGATGGCTGCCGGGACCGATCTGGTCGCGACGCCGATCGTGGACGCGGAGGTGCGCGCCGGACTGGCGCTGGTGATCCGGAAGGACGATCAGCAGCGGGCGACCCGCAGGCTCTTCGACCTGCTTCAGGCCGCGCTGACCTGAGGATGACGCAGCCCGGGGTGCTCGTCGGGCAGCGAGCGACGCAGCACGAACCAGCTCACCACCAGGCACAACGCGACCAGCGGCCAGCTGAGCGCGACCCTTGCGATCGCCAGGGCGAGCACATCTCCGGACCACCACAGCGGTCCGAAGATCGCGACCCGGATGACGTACTGACAGACCCAGACCCAGCTCGCCAGCGCATAGCCGCGCAGCAGGACCGGGTCGCGGCGCCAGGCCCCACGCTGGCGCAGGATCAGGCCGACGACCACGCCGAGCAGGGGCCAGCGGAACGCGATGCTGACCACCCACACCAGGGCGCTGGCCGCGTTGGCCGCGAGCTGGACCACGAAGAAGTCCTCCGCCCGCCCCGTACGCAGCGCGATCATCGCCGCGACCGCGACCCCGGCCACGCCCAGCAGCACGGCGCGCGGCTTGCGGCCCCGGCGCCACTGCCAGACCGCCACGATCGCGGCCAGCCCGAGGGCCACCACGGTCGCAACCCACAGCTCACCGCTCAGCAGCCAGCCGGCCACGAACGCCACCGGCGGGACGGTCGCGTCGATCGCTCCACGCGCGCCTCCGAGGAGGTCGGCGAGGGTCTCGGCGTCATCGTCGCGGCGGTCGGTCGTCGTCACGCGAGTAAGGGTAGCCTTACCAGCAAGTGGCGCTGACGTCTCGGCCGACGTAGGTGACGCCGCGGACTGCGGGGGTGACTCCTCGGCAAACCTTTACCTGGAGGGCGACCGGGCGACGTACCCCGGCCATCCGGCGCCGATTGGCTCTGAGCGCCGCTGCTCGGGCACGCGGAGACGGCTCACCCCCAGCGGAGGTTTCAACGTGTCACACGAGCACCACCCCCACTCGCACGGGCCCGACGGTCACCACCACGACCACGAGCACGGCCACTCGCACTCCCACTCTCACGAGGTCGACGAGATCACCCTCGCCGCCTCCTCGGACGCGTCCGACAGCGACCTGCGTCCTGCCGAGGTCTCCCGGCGCAACCTGCTCCGCGCCGCCGGTATCGCCGGGGCGGTGACCGCCGGGATGGCCGGCATGACCGGCGTGACGCCGGCGATGGCCGAGACGGCCACCGCCACCGCGCGGACCGGCAACCGGGCCACGATTCGGCACTGGCTCGCCGGCGACCACCACATCCACACCCAGTACAGCTCGGACGGCATGTACCGGGTCATCGACCAGGCGCAGCACGGCGCGGCGTACGGCCTGGACTGGCTGGTCATCACCGACCACGGCGGCGCGACCCACGCCAAGCTCGGCGTCGACCTGGTCAACCCCGACATCGTCGCAGCGCGCAAGATCCTCCCCGAGACCCTGATCTTCCAGGGTCTGGAGTGGAACATCCCGGCCGCCGAGCACGGCACCGTCTTCGTCGCCCCGGGGCGCAACGAGGTCGCGGTGCTCAAGCAGTTCGAGAACGACTACGACGGCAGCGTCAAGAACGCTCGCGCCAACACCCCGGAGAACGAGGCGCTCGCCGTCGCCGGGATCCAGTGGCTCGGTACCCAGATGGCCAAGCGCCGGATCGAGGATGCGCTGTTCCTCGCCAACCATCCCGCCCGCAACGGAATCGACAGCCCGCACGAGGTGCGGGCCTGGCGCGACGCCGATCCCCGGATCGCGATCGGTTGGGAGGGCGCACCCGGGCACCAGGCCGGCGGGCTGCCGACCGGCTACGGTCCGGGCAGCGCGCGCGGCGGCTACGGCAACGCCGCGGGCGTCGACTCCTTCCCGGGCTACCCGCCGGAGAGCTACCGTTCCTGGGGCGGCTTCGACTTCTACACCTCGACCGTAGGCGGCCTGTGGGACTCCCTGCTCGCCGAAGGGAAGCCCTGGTCGATCACCGCGAACTCCGACTCGCACCGCAACTGGAGCGACACGGCCGTCCGCGGTGGCGGCGACTTCAACGCCAACGGACGCTACGACGACCCGGTCTACGGCGGCGGGATCCAGCTCGACCTGGCCGACTTCTGGCCAGGCTTCTACAGCCGCACCCACGTCGGGGCCGCGTCCCGTGACTACGGGGCGGTGATGCGCGGCATGCGGGACGGGCGGGTCTGGGTCGACCACGGCAGCCTGGTCAAGAGTCTCGACGTACGGCTGGTCGCCACCAGCCGCCGCGGAACGGTCTCCGAGACGCTCGGCGGCACGCTGCAGGCGCCGCGCGGCAGCCGCGTCGAGCTGGTGGTCACGATCACGGCCCAGGACGTCCCGAACTGGTCGCAGTTCATCCCGCAGCTCAACCGCGTGGACGTGATCCGCGGCGTAGTCGACGTCGACCACGCCTCCGGTGACGCCGACACGATGACGGCTCCTGACACCCGGGTCATCAAGCAGACCGACGTCTCCGGCCGCACCGGCACCTACAC
Source organism: Nocardioides sp. NPDC057767 (assembly GCF_042798275.1). Taxonomy (NCBI): domain Bacteria; kingdom Bacillati; phylum Actinomycetota; class Actinomycetes; order Propionibacteriales; family Nocardioidaceae; genus Nocardioides; species Nocardioides sp. NPDC057767. Next base: position 47,524 of record NZ_JBHVKJ010000019.1, read on the forward strand.
GCTGCGCTACGGCCTCGGCGAGCTGGAGGAGGCCTTCTACGTGCGCCTGCGCGGCACCGACGCCAACCGGTCCCAGCCCGGCTACCTCGGTGCGAGCATCGACCCGGCCGGTCCCGCGATCGACGTCGTCGGCGACGCCGACCCGTGGGTCGACCTGTGGTTCTACACCAACCCGGTCTGGGTCGTCCCGACTCGATGACCAGCCAGCGCCTGGCCGTCGACGCCGACGCCCGGGACCTCGCCGCCGCCGAGCACCTCGTCCACCGCCTGGACGAGGTGCTCGGCGGGGGCCGGCCCGAGGATGCGTACGTCATCAGCACCCATGTCGTGCGCGAGCCGACCGCTCGCTTCGTCGCCGTCCTGGACTGGCCCGACGGCCCTCCGACCGAGGAGCTGACCGCGCTCCTCGCCGACCGCCTCCCCGAGGCGTACGTCACCCCCGACTCCCCCGCGATCGCCGAGGCGGAGGCCCGCACCGCCGGGCGCCTGGCCCGCTATCCCGGCCGGACGAGCATCGAGACCGTGACGACGGTGACCGCGGTCGAGGCCGGCGGCGTCGTCGACGCCGTCGAGGGGCTGGCCGGGATCGGCCTCGAGCCCGCGGACACCCTCGACCTCACCGGGTTCGCGCGGCCGGTCTGGCGCGAGGGGCGGTGCGTGCTCCTGGTCCAGCGGGCGGCCGCCGGGCTGGTGCCGTTCGAGGCCCGCCACCAGATCCCCTGCTGCTCCGACCACTGAGACCGGCCGGCAAGCCTCAGACCGACGCCGAGCCCCGCGGCAGCGGCGCCTCCCAGTGGCGCCACATCGCCAGCAGCCGCCAGCCCGAGCAGGTGACGAACGCGACCGCCATGGCGAGCGTCGCGGGCACCCCGGCGTACAGCCCGAAGGCCGCGACCGCCGCGCCGGCGAAGGCCGGGATCGCGTAGAAGACGCTGCGGCGCAGGATGATCGGGACCCGGCCGGCGAGGACGTCGCGGATCGCGCCGCCGCCCACGCCGGTGGCCAGGCCCATGATCGCGGCCGCGAGCGGGGAGAGCCCGAAGTCGAGCGCCTTGACCGCGCCGGCGATGACGAACAGCCCCAGCCCGAGGGCGTCGAAGACGTTGACCATGGGCTCCAGACGGCCCAGCGCAGGGTGGAAGAAGAACGTCAGCAGGCCGGCGGTCATCGGCACCACGAGGTAGCGCCAGTCGGAGAGCGCGGCGACCGGCGTCGCGCCGATGGCCATGTCACGAAGGAAGCCGCCGCCGAGACCAGTGACGCAGGCGAGGACGATCACGCCGAAGATGTCGAGCTCCTTCCGGACCGCCATCAGGCCGCCGGAGAGCGCGAAGACGAAGCACCCGACCAGGTCGAGCACGAGAAGGGTCAGCGTCTGTTCCACCGCCAAATGGTCGCCTCGTACGTCCCGAAATCCCCAAATGCCACGGCCTCGCGGCATGGGCACCCCATACGATGACGGTCAGTGGCGTAGGGTCGTCACAACCGTTTCTAGAATTGAGAAGAGGATGTCGGCCGAAGGATTGCCTTTGACTCCGGGCCAGCTCGAAGAGCAGGCACCGGATGAGGTTGGTCCCGTCCTTCTGCGGCTCATCTCGGTCAGTGACGATGGTCTACGCATGCTTCTCGTCGACGACGAGGATCGTGAATACACCGCCGACATCGACGACCGTCTCCGTGCAGCACTCGAGGCTGTGTCGACCCGCCGATCGGAGCAAACCGTGAACAAGACCCCGAGCAGCAGCCTGCGGCCCCGTGACATTCAGACCCGTATCCGTGCGGGCGAGAGTGCCGAGGAGGTCGCCGCTGTCGCCGGCACCACGGTCGAGAAGATCTTGGCCTTCGCCGGTCCCGTCCTCGCCGAGCGCGAGCACATGGCGCAGCGTGCCCAGCAGGCTTCCGTACGCCGTCGGCCCGGTGAGGCCGCCAGCACCGCCCGCACCCTGGGTGAGGCCGTCAGCGCCCACTTCCAGACGATGTACGTCGACCCAGAGTCGGTCAACTGGGACTCCTACCGGCGTCCTGACGGGCGCTGGAAGCTCACCGGTGAATACGAGACCGCCGAGCGCTCCGGCATCGCCGAGCTGACCTACGACGCCCCCGGCAACTACGTCGAGCTCGACAACGACGACGCCCGCTGGCTGACCGGCGAGAAGCTCGAGGCCGCGGCGCCCGAGCCGGAGCCGGTCGTCACCGACGACATGCTCGCCGCCCGCCGGCGCCGCGCGAAGAGCCCGGCCACCCCTCCCCCGGCTCCCAAGCCGGTCCCGGCGGCCAAGGCGGCGAAGCCGGACCCGGTCGATGTGGACACCCCGCTCGAGGCGTTCCTGGGCGACGAGAGCCCGACGGAGAAGCAGGCGCCGGTCCCGGCCGAGCCGGAGCCGGCGGTCGAGCCGGCAGTCGTTGACACCCCGGCCGCCGAGGCCGAGCCCGAGCCCGCCGAGGAGGCCCCGCAGAAGCCCGCCAAGAAGGCGTCCTCGCGCCGCAAGCGCGCCTCGGTGCCGAGCTGGGACGAGATCATGTTCGGCGGCGGCAAGCAGGACTGACAGACTCCTCACACCACGTTCACGGACCGGCCATCGGCCGGTCCGTGATGCGTTGGGGAGCCGACCGACCAGTGTCGGGCTGGGGTCGGGCGGCGTTCATGCGCCACCGATGAAGTGAGTGGAGGCAAGCACCTTCCACCTTTCTCGGAGGCCCCCGATGCTCCTGCCCGAATCGCTGAGCCGACGCTCCCTCCTCTCCGGCACCGCCTCGACCGGTTTCACCGCAACCGCCGCCATGCTGCTCGGCACCGGCTCGATCCCCGCCGACGCCGTCTCCGTCAAGAGCGCCAAGCCGCTCTCCGGTTACCCGTTCACCATGGGCGTCGCCTCCGGCGACCCGCTCCCCAACTCCGTCGTGCTCTGGACCCGCCTCGCCCCCGAGCCGCTCGCCGTCGACGGTCTCGGCGGCATGCCGCAGGAGCCGGTCAAGGTCCGCTGGCAGATCGCCGAGGACCCGCGCTTCCGCAAGATCGTCAAGGCCGGCACCGTCACCGCCACCCCGAACTTCGGGCACTCGGTCCACCCCGAGGTCTGGGGCCTGCGCCCCGGCCGCGACTACTGGTACCGCTTCATGGCGGCCGGCGAGGTCAGCCAGACCGGCCACACCCGGACCGCCCCGGCGTACGGCTCCCCGCTGGCGCGGATGAGCTTCGCCTTCGCCTCCTGCGCGCTCTACAGCCACGGCTTCTACACCGCGTACCGACACCTGGCGGACGAGGACGTCGACGTCGTCTTCCACCTGGGCGACTACCTGTACGAGTCCGGCGTCACCGCCGAGAACAACTGGCGCCGGACCACGGTCGACCCCTCGCTGGCCGGGGAGACCCTCGATCTGGCGCGCTACCGCCAGCAGTACGGCCTCTACAAGTCCGACCCGGACCTGATGGCCGCCCACCAGTCGCACGCGTTCGTGGTCGCTCCCGACGACCACGAGGTCGAGAACAACTGGGCCGACGAGATCCCCGAGGAGCGCAGCCAGTCGCAGGGCGCGCTGTGGATGCCGCGGCGTACGGCTGCCTTCCAGGCCTACTACGAGCACCTGCCGTTCCGGGCCAGCGCGCTGCCGGACGGGCCGGACATGCAGATCTACCGGAACCTGCGCTACGGCGACCTCGTCGACTTCAACGTGCTCGACACCCGGCAGTATCGCGACGACCAGGCCTACGGCGACGGCAGCGACCCCGCGAGCCCAGAGCTGACGCCGGACATCTACGACCCGTCGCGATCGATGATGGGGCTCGAGCAGGAGGCGTGGCTGCAGCGCAACTGGCGCCAGTCGACCGCCCGCTGGCAGGTGCTCGCCAACCAGGCACCGATGGCCGAGACCGACCTCGACGAGTCCGAGGCCAAGACGCTCTACATGGACCCGTGGGACGGCTACGTCGCCAACCGCAACCGGCTCCTCGAGGGCGCCCGTACCAGCGGGATCGAGAACCTCGTCGTCATCACCGGCGACCGGCACCACAACTACGCCAGCAACCTGCTGGCCGACTACGACGACCCCGAGTCGGCCGTCGTCGGCAGCGAGTTCGTCGGCACCTCCGTCGCCAGCGGCGGCGACGGCGCCGACATGACCACCGGCGGTGAGACCCTGCTGCGCGCCAACGACCACCTGAAGTTCTTCAACAGCCAGCGCGGCTACGTCCGCGTCAAGGTCACGCCCGAGGAGCTCTCCAGCGACTTCCGCGTGGTGCCGTACGTCCAGCGCCGCGGCGCCCCGATCTCCACCCGCGCGACCTACGTCGTCGAGAACGGCCGCCCCGGCGTCCAGCTCGACACCCAGAACGCGCCGGTCGGGACGAAGTACGCCGCGGTCGACATGCCCACGCTCAACCGCTGATATCGACTCCGCCGCCCCAGAGCGGCGCGCGCTCGTCGAAAGGAGGTGGAGCGAGGGAGCGCAGCGACTGAGCGGAGCCGACGTCGACGAGCGCTTAAAGCGCCGCGATGCGCGAATTGCGAAGCAATCGCTATCCAAACGGCAGGGGCTCGGGCGCCAGGGAGACGGACTTGGCCCGGGCCGCCGTGAGGCGGCGACGGTGGTGCTGGCGGCAGAGAACCTCGTAGGAGACTGCGCTCGGGGTCGTGCCGGACTCACGGTCGGTGTCGCCGACGACGACCTGGTCGCCCTCGGTGACCATGACGCCGTCCTCGACCCGGGCGTTGTGGGTGGCCCGCTTGCCGCACCAGCACAGCGCCTCGACCTGCAGCACCTCGGTCCGGTCGGCGAGCTCGACGAGACGGGCGGCACCGGGAAAGAGCCGCGTGCGGAAGTCGGTGAGGATGCCGAAGCAGAACACGTCGATCTGCAGCTCGTCGACGATCTTGGCCAGCGCCTCGATCTGCTCGGGCGTGTAGAACTGCGCCTCGTCGCAGATCATGTAGTCGATCCGGGCGCCGTGGGTCAATGAGTCGACCGCGTGGCGCCAGAAGTCGAAGTCGTCGGTGACCTCGATCGCGTCGTGGGTCAGGCCCAGGCGAGAGGTCACCACCGCCTCGCCGGAGCGGTCGTGGGCGGTGAAGATCAGCCCCACCCTGCCGCGGGCCGCGTGGTTGTGGTTGGTCTGCAGCGCGAGGGTCGACTTCCCTGCGTCCATCGTCCCGGTCCAGAAGGTCAGCTCAGCCACTCGCGGAAGCCTAGTGGTCCGCGCCCCGGCTCGTGGCAGGACCCTCGACGCTGGACTTGCTGCGCCGATAGTGGCGCGCGACCCGTGCCCGGTTGCCACAGCCCTCGGAGCACCACTCGCGCCGTGGGTGGTCGCGTACGAAGTAGAGGACGCAGCCGGGGCCGCCGCACGCCTTCAGCTCGTGGGGTGCCTGCTGGGTCAGTGCCTCGGATCCTTCCAACGCGACCAGGCTGAGCTCCCGCTGCAGGCCGGAGCCGTCGGCGAGCCACTCGCGCGCGTAGCCGCCCTTCGGACCGTGGCGCAGGACGGGCCTGCAGTGGGAGACGAACTCGTTGAGCACCGCGAGCGCCGCTTCCGTGCTGAGCCCCTCCGAGACGCTGTGCGGCCGGCTGTCGCCGGTCACCTCGGCGGCCAGCCGGCGCAGGGCATCGCGCAGCGCCCGGGCCCGGCCCAGGTCGTGGTCGTCCAGGTCCTGGTGGCGACCGAGTCCCGCCTCCTCGGCCCAGATCCGCAGGTGCGCCAGGCACTCCAGCGAGTCGTGCACGGCTGATCGGTCGGCCCAGATCGTGTTCATCAGGCGTACGGCCCGGGGCTGGGTCGGGTACAGCACCGGCACCTGGAGCTCCACGGCGATCTCCTCCGTCCTCGATCTAATGGTCAGTCTAGGCCTCAGCCGTGATCCGGCTCCTAGCGACGGCCAGCTCGGCCTCGAGCTCGCTGATCCGCTCGGTCAGCTCGGCGACGGTCTTCCGGGCGACCTGCAGAGGCACCAGCTGCGGGATGTGCTGCTTGCAGTTCCAGTCGTACGCCTCGACGTCGATCAGGATGCCGCGCTCGACCCGCGCCGAGCTCCCGGCCGGAGCCAGCGAGTCGACCAGCTCGGGGTCGTCGTCGAGCTCGACGACCCGCGCGCGGCCGAAGATCTTCATCCTCGCCTGCAGCTGGTAGTCGATCAGGAACAGGGAGACCCGCTCGTCGTGGTCGAGGTTGCCGCGGGTGATGTACTGCCGGTTGCCGCGGAAGTCGGCGAACCCCAGGGTGGTCTCGTCGATGACCTTGAGGAACCCGGGCGGCCCGCCGCGGTGCTGCATGTAGGGCCAGCCGGTCTCGCTGACGGTCGCCAGGAAGAAGCTGTCCCGCGACGAGATGAACGCGGCCTCGCCGCGTCCGATCCGGTCAGGCTCACCGCCCGCCTCGACCATCCGTGCGTACGCAGCGGCGCTCCCGTGGATCTCCTGGTGCTCGGTCACCAGCGGTGTGAACGCGACCTGCCCGTAGTGCCCGGTCATCGCCTGTCCTCGACTCCGTGCTCACCCATGACACACCCCTTCCCGCCGGATAACGGCGAGTCGTCTCTAATGGATACACACGGTATAACCATTAGAGACGAGGGTTTCATTCCCCTAGGAGACGAGCAGCGGGATGAGCATCTCGTCGGGCGTCAGCGAACCGTGCAGCCCGACCAGCGTCGTCTCGTAGTTGAACAGGCTCGTCGAGACCACCGCGTGCTCGCCGTGGGAGGCGACGATGACGTCGCCGAGCCGCGGCAGCACCGACGGGGTGACCGGTCCGAACCAGCCGCGGCCGATCGCGGTCTCCCGGGTCATCACCTCGGCCTTGTCGCCCAGCTTCTCCGACCAGGTCGCGACCACGTCGTCGACCGCGCCGCGCGAGCAGTAGAGGTGGCGGAAGCGCGCCTCGCCACCGACCAGCACGACGCCGTCGCGGAGCTCGGGGAAGTCGTCGATGTCGGTGCGGGAGGCGGCCGGCGAGTCCACCATGCCGTGGTCGGCGAGCACCAGGAGGCGTACGGACGGGTCCAGGGCGTCCCGCAGCTGCTCGGCCTCGGCGTCGATCATCGAGAGCTGCTGCAGCCACGGCGAGGAGGCGACCCCGTACTTGTGGCCAGTCCAGTCCAGGTCGCCGTCGTAGAGGTAGGTCAGCGAGCCCGGAACCCGCGAGAGCGCGACCGCCGAGGCGATCCGCTCCCCCACCCGGTCGGCGCCGACGAACTCCGCGCCCCGATGGGCGGCGATGGTCAGCCCCGAGCCGCCGAAGGCCCGCTTGTTGATGACCGTGACCGGCACCCCGGCCTCGCCGAGCCGCTGGAAGACGGTCTGGTTGGGCTGCCACTCGACCGGGTCGACGTCCTTGCGCCACTGCAGCGCGTTGAGGAGGTGCTCGGTGCCCGGGATGCGCGAGGTGTAGCCGACCAGCCCGTGCCCACCGGGCGTCAACCCGGTCCCGAACGAGGTGAGGCTGGTCGCCGTCGTCGACGGCACCCCGGCCGTACCCGCCGCCTGGTCCTCGCTCAGCGAGGCCAGGAACGGGGCCGCGTGCGCGTAGCGCCGCAGCAGGTTGGTGCCCATCCCGTCGACCAGGAAGACGACGTACGCAGCAGCCGACGGCAGCTCGAGACCGGACCTCGCTTCGGAGGTGCCCAAGGGGACGTCCATGGCGGCGGCGACCGCCGGCAGGACATCACCCAGTGAGCGCTCCCCGTAGGCGGGGGCGAGAAACCCGGTCACCCCGTCGTCACCGGTTGTGGGTGCGAGCCGAGAGCGATTCCGCGAAGGAGAGCAGGCGGGCGACCGAGTCGTGACCGTCGGCGGCAGCCGAGACGCGCAGCGAGAAGTCGTCGGGGGTGAGCACGCCGGTGTAGCCGTGGTCGGCGTCGCAGTTGGGGTCGGAGCAGCCCGCGGGCTCCAGGTCGACGCGGTTGACACCGCCCCACCCGATGGTCATGACGACCTCGGCCGGCTTGCTCGACCCCTTGGTCGGGTTGGTGATCATCCGGGTCACCACCACGGAGTTGACCGAGTCGATGCGCACGGCCTCGGTCGAGGTCGAGGTGTAGGGCTCGGGCAGCAGGTCGTCGCCGGCGTGCTCGTCGGTGTGGGCCAGGATCAGCCGGGACGGGGTCAGCACCAGCACGGAGAGGTGGCGGCGCACCTCGTCGCGGTCGAAGGTCGGCTCGTGGTGCAGAAAAAAGGAGGACACCTTCTCCCCCGCCACGGCGGACGCGACGCAGTCGGCCACCACCTCGGGGTAGTAGCCGGTGCGGTCGATCTCGGCGCGCAGGTCGTCGGCGCGGTCGAGATCATCGGTGCGGGTGCTCATGACGCCCATCCTTCCACGGTCCGCCACAGGCCGCCTAGCCGCGGGACCTCCCGCGCGAGGCGCGGGTGGCCACGATCGTGAGGGCCAGGCCGCACACGGTCAGCACCGCACCGGCGAGGTAGATGGGCCGGGGCCCGGCAGCGGAGTCGGCGATCAGTCCGCCGACGATTCCAGCACCGGCGGCGGCGACCTGGTAGCCGGAGGCGTTGACCGCCATCGCAAGCGTCGGCGCCTCCCCCGCCGTGGCCATCACCCGAGCCTGCATGCCGGGAATGATCGCGAAGCCGAACAGACCGATCACGACGACTGCCGCCCCGGTGAGCGCGGTCGAGCTCGCGACGAGCCAGGTGGCCAGAAGCGTCGCGGCCAGCAGGCCGAGCAGGCCGGGCTGGAAAAGTCTCGGGTTGCGATCGTGGAGCGCCCCGCCGACGAGGTTGCCGATCGTCGCGCCGACGCCATAGGCGAGCAGCAGCAGGGGCAGCCGGCTCGACGGGTGACCGGCCAGATCCGTGAGCAGGGGCGCGAGATAGCTGAACACCGTGAGCACACCGACGTTGCCGACCGCCGTGACGGCCAGCGCGAGCAGCACCGGCGTCCGGCGCAGCACGCTCAGCTCGGAGACCGCGGAGGTCCGGCCCGCCTCGGGCGGCGGGGTCAGCTGCCAGAGCACCAGAGCGAGCCCGATCAGGCAGGCGACGGCGATCGCGGCGAACGTCGCCCGCCATCCGCACTGGCCGCCGATCTGGGTGCCGAGTGGCGCGCCGAGGATCATGGCGAGGTTCATCCCGAACGCCAGCCGGGCCACCGTGCTCCCGGCCCGCTCCGGCGGCGCCGACTGCACCGCGATCACGATGGCCTGGGCGAAGAAGGTCGAGGTCACCAGCGCGGTGACCACCCGGGCCACGAGCAGCAACGAGAAACCTGGGGCGAGAGCGGAGACCGCGTTCCCGAGGACCGCGACTGCCAGCAGCGAGAGCATCAGCGGCTTCCGGTCGACGGCGGCGGTCACGGCCGTGAGCACCGGACCGCCGATGATCATGCCGACGGCGTACGCCGTGACCAGCAGCCCCGCGGATCCCACGGTGACACCGAGGTCGGTGGCCACGTCGGGCAGGATCCCGGCCACCACGAACTCTCCGGTGGTGATGCTGAAGACGCAGAACATCAGGATGGCGAGTCGAAGCATGCCCGGCACGCTAAACTCTCACATCAATGTGAGGGTCAAGTCGAGTCGCGAAGGAGCAGTCCGTGAAGATCGGCGAGCTGGCGGACCGGACCGGAGTCAGCGTGCGGTCGCTGCGCTACTACGAGGAGAAGGGTGTCCTGTCCCCGGACCGCACCTATAGCGGATATCGCATCTTCGCCGACTCCGACATCCACAGGGTGGCGCACATCCAGACGCTGCTCGCGGCAGGTCTCGGCATGGATCTCATCGGCGAGATCCTGGCATGCCTGTCCGGCGAGTCACTCCTGCTGGACGACTGCCGCGAGCGACTGACGGCGGAGCGCCGCCGGATCACCGGCGCCATCGACGAGCTCACCCACACCCGATCGCTGCTGGACGAGCTGCTCGGCCGCGATCGGTCCGGCGGCTAGCCGGGAAGGGTGTCGCCGACCGCCGGGTTGAGGCGGCGTACGAACCAGTCGGAGCGGGGGTCGGCGACCAGGTCGACCCGAGCGGTGGCGGTGAGGACGGCGGAGTACTCGAGACCGACCAGGACCAGGGACAGGTCGAGCGAGGAGATCTGGGGCAGGTCGTTCTGCAGCTGGGCGACCTTGAGGACGAGCCGCTCGATCTCGTCGACGTCGACCATGTCGCCGCCGCGGTAGCCGAAGAGCATCGGCGCGGCCTTGATCTCGCGCACCATCGAGGCCGCGTCGCGCTGGGACAGCGGCGGGATCCGGTAGGCGCGGTCGGCGAGCAGCTCGGTGATCGGTCCGGCGATGCCGAACGAGACGACGGGCCCGAACAGCGGGTCCTCCATCGAGCGGATCGCGACCGGGACACCCGGCGGCGCGGTGCGCTGCACCGCGAACCCGCCGGTCTCCGGCGAGATCCGGCTGGTGATCAGCTCCCAGGCCTCGGTCATCTCCTCGACGTCGTCGATGTTGCGTACGACGTGGGCCTGGTCGGGCCGCTCCCGGACGCTCTCGACGGTCGCCTTGAGCACGACGTCCCAGCCCAGGTCCTCCGCCGCGGAGATCGCCTCCTCGAGGGTGGTGACCCGGTGGGTGTTCCACAGCTTGATGCCGTACGCCGCCAGCACCATGGCCAGGTCCTCGCGGCTCAGGTCGCCACCCGAGGGGCGAGCGGCGAGCACGTCGGTGACGATCTTGCGTGCCGTGCGCGGGTCGCACTCCTCGGCGCTGAGCCAGGGGGTCTCGCCGTCGGCGGTGCGCAGCCACACCGCGTACTCCACGACCTTGGCCAACGCGCGTACGGCCGACTCCACCGAGGAGTAGGACGGCACCGAGCCGCGACCCGCCGTGGACCCGGCGACGTCGGGGACCCGGAGCAGCTCGGGGACACCCTCGGCACCGAGGAAGCTGGTGACCAGCGGCTTGTCGGACTGCTCGCCGACCGCGGCGAGCACGTTGGCGATCTCCTCGCCGGAGACGTTGAGCGGCGGAATGTAGACCGAGATGACCGCGTCGACCTCGGGGTCGTCGATGGCCGCGTCGAGCGCGTCCTCGAAGTCCTCCGCCGACGGCTCGGTGGGCAGCGGGACCTGCTTGTTGACCTGCAGACCCACCGAGACCGCGGCGTCGGCGGCCAGCAGGCCCAGGGCGTCGGAGTTGCCGACGATGGCCACCCGCCGACCGCGCGGGAGCGGCTGGTGGGCCAAGAGCTGGGCGACGTCGAACATCTCGTCGAGGGTGTCGACCTGGATGATCCCGGCCTGGCGGAACATCGCGTCGACCGCCGCCGGCGGGGCGCTGATCTTGCGGACCGCGTGGCCCATCGGCACACCCTGGGTGGTGCGGCCCGAGCGGACCGCGACGATCGGCTTGCGCTGGGAGACGCGGCGGGCGATACGGGAGAACTTCCGCGGGTTACCGATCGACTCGAGGTACATCATCACGACCTCGGTCGAGACGTCCTCCTCCCAGTACTGGAGGAGGTCGTTGCCGGAGACGTCGGCGCGGTTTCCGGCGCTGACGAACGTCGACAGACCGAGGCCGCGGTTGTTGACCTTCTCCAGGATCGCCGAGCCGAGCGCACCCGACTGGCAGAAGAAGCCCGCACGCCCGCGCGGCGGCATGGTCGGCGCGAGGCTGGCGTTGATCTTGACCTGCGGGTCGGTGTTGATGACGCCGAGCGCGTTGGGCCCGATCAGCCGCAGCCCGTAGGACCGGGACAGGTTCACCAGCCGGCGTTGCCGCTGGCGGCCCTCCTCGCCGGTCTCGGCGAAGCCGCTGGAGATGACCACGAGCCCGTGCACGCCCTTGGCGGCGCAGTCGAGCACGACGTCCTGCACGGCGTCGGCGGGCACCGCGACGATCGCCACGTCGACGTCGTCGGGGATGTCCTGGACACTCTTGTAGGCCGGCATCCCGCTGACCGCGCTGGAGCTGGGGTTGACCATGTAGACCCGGCCGGTGAAGTCGCCGATCACCAGGTTGCGCACGAGCGCCTGACCGACGGTCTCCTGTCGCCGGCTGGCGCCGATGACCGCGACCGAGCGCGGGTTGAAGAAGCGGTGGATCGAGGCGGCCTCGGCCTCGTGCTCGCGCAGCGCGAGGCGCCCGACCGCGGTGTCGGTGACGTCGATCCCGAACTGCAGCGAGATGACCCCGTCCTCGTAGACGCTGGCGACCTTGTAGCCGGCGTCGCGGAAGGTCTGGATCATCCGGGCGTTGTCGGGGAGCACGTCGGCGGTGAACTTGGTGACCCCGCGCTCGCGCCCCGCCTGGGCGAGGTGCTCGAGCAGGATCTGGGCGATCCCGCGGCCCTGGTAGTCGTCCTCGACGAGGAACGCGACCTCGGCCTCCCCGGGCTTGACCACGTCGTAGCGGCCGACCGCGATCATCCGGCCGCGCAGGGTCAGGATGAAGGCGACCCGGTCCTTGTGGTCGACCTCGGTGAAGCGCGCGACGTCCCGGGCCGAGAGGTGCGGCATCGGCGAGAAGAAGCGGTAGTACTTCGACTCGTCGCTGACCCGGTGGTCGTAGAAGTCGACCAGCAGGTCCTTGTCCGCCGACCTGATCGGCCGGATGTGTGCCGTCCGCCCGTCGCGCAGCAGCACGTCCGCCTCCCAGTGGGAGGGGTACGGCGGTGTCTGCTGCGCGGTCACGAGAGAAATCTAGCGGTACACCCCAGTCAACTACAGCGGGCGCGAAGCCGAAGAGTGCTCGCAAGCGTGCGCCATTCGGCGAGCGGCAGGTCGGAGGAGCTGTCCTCGGTGAGCACCTGGACCAGCACGTGGTCCGCGCCGGCGTCGTGATGCGCCTGCAGACGCCCCCGCACCGCGTCCTCGTCGCCCCAGGCGGCGCCCAGGTCCACCCAGCGGTCGCTGCCCTCGCCCTCGAAGTCTTCAGGCTCGAGGCCGTAGTCCTGCAGGGCGCCGGTGTAGTTGGGCAGGCCGAGATACATCGACAGGCGCTGCCGGGCGATCGCCCGAGCGCGTGCCGGATCGGCCTCGAGGACCACCTTCTGCTCGGCAGCCAGCAGCGGGCCGACACCGAGAGCGGCCCGTGCCTGCGCGGTGTGTTCCGGCGGCATCAGGTAGGGGTGCGCGCCGGCGGTGCGGTTGCCGGCGAGACCGAGCATGCGCGGGCGAAGAGCAGCCAGGAGCCGGCCCTCCTCGGGGACCGTGCCCGCAGCGTCGAGCTCGTCGAGGTAGGCCACGGTTCGGCTGTACGGCTTGACGTACGTCTGCTCGCCGACCCGCTGCGCATGACTGTTGCCGAGCCCGAGCACGAACCGGTCGCCATACGTCGCGTTGAGCTCTCGATGACGTTCCGCCACCTCGGCGGCGGGGTTGTCCCAGATGCTCACGATGCCGGTGACCACGAGCAGGTCGGTGGTGCCGGCGAGCAGCGCCTCGTGCACCTCGAACGGCATTGAGGAGACTCCGACCCAGATCGCGCCGTACCCCAGGCTCTCCACCTCGGCCGCGACCTCGCGCGCCCGGCCGAGGTCGGTCCACTGCTGCGCAGCGGTCCACACCCCGTACGGCGTCAGCCGCCTCTTGAGCTCGTCCACCTTCTGCTGGTCAGGCATGCCAGAACCCCTCCGATAGGTTATGTTCGACGGTGATCGAACATTTAAACCTTGTACGACGGAGATCGAACATGTCAACCGACTTCCGCACTCCTGCACCCGACGCGGCGCTCCAGCGCGCCCTCGACGCGGTCGGCGACCCCGTACGCCGCTCGATCCTCCGGCAGCTGGCCGCGGCCGAGCCGTGGACGATCGCGTGCGGTCAGTTCGACCTCCCGGTGGGGAAGTCGACGCTGACCCATCACTTCAGGTTTCTCGTCGAGGCCGGTCTCCTCGAGCAGCGCGACGAGGGCAACCGGCGGATGAACCGGCTGATGCGCGAGGAGTTCGACCGCCAGTTCCCCGGCCTGCTCGACCTGGTGCTCCAGGACCGGTCGGCGACCTGAGGTCGTCGCACCCCCGGACTTCGGTGAAGTCCGGGTCACATCTGACGTTCAGGCGTCAGTGCCGTACGACGTTGGCCCGGTCGCGCTCGTTGAGCACCCGCCAGCCGTCGTAGTCCCAGTTCCGCGCCAGCTTCTGGGCGTGCTTGGGGGCGTCGCCCTCGTGGTTGCGGATGACGAGCTCGCGCACGGCGAACTCCACCGCCTCCTGGGGCGTGGTCGCGCCGGAGATCCTCTGGACCTCCGCAAGCAGCTCGGTGTCGAGCTCGATCTGGGTGACAGCCATCTTCAAGCACCTCCATGTGCGTTGGACCGGTGACTCCCGGGCGGATTGACCTACACAGCCAATGTACGCGGTGGCGCGGCGTACGAAAGGGACCAAGTGCCTCGGATCGCACCCAGAAATCGGAGCAGTCGGCGAGCCCGGTGTGGCGTTCGCACAGGGATTCGAGACAATGCCCCTTATGGCACGCGGCAAGACCAAACAAGACGTACCCGACGACTTCGAGGAGCACATCCTCGACACCGACATCGGGGACGAGATGCGGTCCTCATTCCTGGAGTACTCCTACTCCGTCATCTACTCCCGGGCACTGCCCGACGCCCGCGACGGCCTCAAGCCCGTGCAGCGCCGGATCCTGTTCACGATGAACGACATGGGCGTACGTCCCGACCGCGGCCACGTGAAGTGTGCCCGCATCGTCGGTGAGGTGATGGGCAAGCTGCACCCGCACGGCGACGGTGCGATCTACGACGCCCTCGTCCGGATGGCGCAGCCGTGGGCGATGCGGCTGCCGATGATCGACGGTCACGGCAACTTCGGCTCCCCCGGCGGAGACGACCCGGCCGCGGCGATGCGTTACACCGAGGCCCGGATGGGCCCCGCCGCGCTGGCGATGACCGATGACATCAAGGAAGACACGGTCGACTTCCGACCCAACTACGACTCGCGGGAGATGGAGCCGAGCGTGCTCCCCGCCGCGATCCCCAACCTGCTGGTCAACGGCGCCACCGGCATCGCGGTCGGCATGGCGACCAACATGGCCCCGCACAACCTGGTCGAGGTCATCGCCGCCGCACGCCACCTGATCAAGCACCCGGGCGCCGAGCTCGACACGCTGATGAAGTTCGTCCCCGGGCCCGACCTTCCCACCGGCGGCACCATCGTCGGCCTGGACGGGATCCGGGATGCGTACGAGACCGGTCGCGGCTCCTTCAAGATCCGTGCCACCACGCGGATCGAGCCGTTCGGGCGACGGAAGGGCATCGTGATCACCGAGCTGCCGTTCAACATCGGCACCGAGAAGATCATCGAGCGGGTCAAGACGCTGGTGCAGTCCAAGAAGATCCAGGGCATCGCCGACCTCAAGGACCTCACCGACCGCGAGCACGGCACCCGGCTCGTGATCGAGGTGAAGAACGGGTTCGTGCCCGAGGCCGTGCTCGAGCAGCTCTACAAGATGACGCCGCTGGAGGACTCCTTCGGCATCAACAACGTCGCGCTCGTCGACGGCCAGCCGCGCACCCTCGGCCTCAAGGAGCTGCTCGAGGTCTTCCTGGGCCACCGCTACGACGTCGTCCGCCGCCGTTCGCAGTTCCGTCGCGACAAGGCCGCCGACCGGCTGCACCTGGTCGAGGGTCTGCTGATCGCGATCCTCGACATCGACGAGGTCATCCAGCTGATCCGCTCCTCCGACAACGCGGGCGAGGCTCGCGAGCGCCTGATGTCGGTCTTCGACCTGAGCCAGCCGCAGGCGGAGTACATCCTCGACATGGCCCTGCGCCGGCTGACGAAGTTCTCCAAGATCGAGCTGGAGAAGGAGCGCGACGAGCTGCAGGCCACCATCGAATACCTCGACTCGATCCTGGGCGACGACGAGATGCTCCGGAAGGTCGTCTCCGACGAGCTCGGCGAGGTGGCCAAGACCTTCGGCACCCCGCGACGCACGGTGCTCCTGGCCTCGGCCGGGACACCGGCGCTGGAGGCGATGAGCCTCGAGGTCGCCGACGACCCGTGCTTCGCGCTGCTCTCCTCGACCGGGCTGCTGGCTCGCTCCTCCGACGCCGAGCCGTTCACCACGGGTTCGGCGCGCGCCAACCACGACGTGGTCGTCTCGGTGGTCCCGGCGACCGCCCGCGGCCAGATCGGCGTGCTCACCTCCCGCGGCCGTCTCGTACGCCTCGGAGTGCTCGACCTGCCGGCGATGCCGCCGACCCACGGCGACCCGAACCTGTCCGGCGGTCTGCCGCTCTCCGCCCTGCTCTCGCTGGAGTCCGACGAGCGCGCGCTCGCGCTCACCACGCTGGCCACCGACGGGCCGGGCATCGCCCTCGGCACCCGCCTCGGTGTCGTGAAGCGGGTCAACCCCGAGGTGCTGCTCAACAAGGACGAGTGGGAGGTCATCAAGCTGGCCGACGGCGACGAGGTGGTCGGCGCGGCCCAGCTGCGCACCGGCACCGAGTCGCTGGTCTTCGTCACCTCCGACGCCCAGCTGCTCCACTTCCCGGCCGACACCGTACGGCCTCAGGGTCGCAGCGCGGGCGGGATGGCGGGTGTCCGGATGGCCCACGGCTCGAAGGTCGTCTTCTTCGGCGTCGTCTCCCCCGACGCTCCTGAGGGTGCCGCGGTCGTCACCGTGGCCGGCTCGTCCTCGGCGCTTCCGGGCACCGAGACCGGCAGTGTGAAGACCACGCCGTTCAGCGAGTTCCCGGCCAAGGGCCGGGCCACCGGCGGCGTACGCGCCCACCGGTATCTCAAGGGCGAGGACACCCTCGTCTTCGCCTGGGTCGGCGCCGCTCCCCCGATGGCGGCCGCGGCCTCCGGGGCGCCGATCGAGCTGCCCGAGATCGACCCGCGCCGGGATGGTTCCGGGGTGCCGCTGGAGCAGCCCATCGACGCCGTGGCCGGGCCCGTCGCCCACACGTTCTCGGTTTCTGCCGAGTAGGTGGATGTTCACCGAGGTAACTCGGTCGACGCACGCTTCCCTCGCGGAGTTCCACGAGGGAAGCGGATGCTCACCGAGGTAACTCGGTGAGCATCCCGACCCTCAGCGCAGCGCGATCGGGTTCACCAGGGCTCCGACGGCTCCGGTGACCCGCAGCGGTGCCGCGGTGAGCAGGAAGTCGTAGCGACCGTCCTCCGCGCACGCGTCCGCCAGGCCGTCCAGGTCCCACATCTCCCCCAGGAACAGTCCGAGGTGCGGGATCGCGACCTGGTGGAGCGGCTGGAAGGCGTCGTCGAACTCGTTCGGCCGCACCTCGAAGCCCCAGGTGTCGGTGGCGATCGCCGCGATCTCGGTGCGGTGCAGCTCTGCCGTGCGCGGTCACCGTCGTCGGCGGCATCGTCTTCTACACCCCGATCGTGGAGCTGCCCTACGTCCTCGACGCGGCCGGGATCACCGCCGTGCCCGCCATCGGCGCGTTCACCGCACTCGCCTCGCTCGCGACAGCCGGTGGTGCGTGCGCCTTCGGCCGGGTCTCCGCACGCGGCACCGCGACGCTGCTACCCATCGCATTCGGGCTGGCCGGGACCGGTCTCATCGCGCGGTCATCGCCTCGGCCGGCACCGGGCTGATGCTGCCGACCCTCCTCGTCTGGGCACAGTCGGGACTCACCTTCGAGCAGCGCGGCCGCGGCACCGGCCTGTGGACCGCCGCCCTGTTCCTCGGCGAGTTCGTCTGCCCGCTCCTGGTCGTCGCCTTCACCGGTGCCCTCGGCGGCCTCGGTGCCGCCGTCGTCCTCGTCGGCGCCGTCGCCGTCCTCCTCGCCCTTCTCACCCGGCGCGTCCTCACCCGCGCCCTGCCCGCCACCGCCTGAAACCCTGAGGAGGTCAAGAACCGGAGTACCGGGTACCGGATCGCTCAGTCGCCGAGTGAGGGAGCATGCCTTGACACCTGCCGTCACACCCGCCACGGAGCGATGGGCTCGCATCCGCGCGCGTGTCCGGCGGCTTCCGTGGGGCCAGACCCTGACGACGGGGACCGCCGGCGCCATCGCCTTCTGGGTCGGCGCCGTCTTCCCGGGGCCGGCGGGGGAATTCCCCTACTACGCGCCCCTGGGCGCCGTGGTGGCGATGTCGTCGACCGTGATGGGCTCGGTACGCAAATCGGTCCAGAGCATCGTCAGCATCTGGCTGGGCTCGGCGATCGCCCTGGCGGTCGGGGCGGTGCTCTCGCCCAGTCCCGCGACCGTGGCGCTGGTGATCGCGGTGGGAACGATCGCGGGGACCTGGAGCTGGCTGGACGACACCGGCCACTGGGTCCCGACAGCAGCCTTGTTCGTCCTGATCATCGGCACCGAGGACCCGGTGGCGTTCGTGAGCGCCTTCGGCGGGCTCACCCTGATCGGAGCCGCCATCGGGGTCCTGATGACGGTGCTCTTCCCGCAGCTTCCTCTCGCGCCGATGGAGCGAGCGATCACCGAGGTACGCGCAGAGGTGCTCGTCCAGCTCCGCCGGCTGGCACATGCGCTGCACGAGGACAGGCCACCGACGGCGCACGAGTGGAGCGACTACCGGGCACAGCTGGAGCCGGCCGTGCAGAACATGCGCGCCGCACGACAGCTCGTCGTCGAAGCATCCCGCGCCAACAGGCGTCGAGAGCCACACCGGCTCCGCCTGGAACGACAGCTCGCACAGGCGGCCGACCTGGAGAGGGTGTGTTTCCTGGTCGAGGACCTCACCCAGCTTCTCGAGGAGGAGGAACGGGCGGAGAACGATCAGGTCGGGCTCGGCCCGGAGCTGCGGCCGCACACCGCGCGGGCACTGTTCGCTCTCGCAGACCTGGTGCAGTCCGGAGACGGGCGCACCGCGGAGCCCGGCGTCAAGACGGACGCCCAGGACGCGTTGTCCGCGCTGGTCGACCAGATCCAGGACGTACGTGTCAGCGACTCCGCGGATGACGAGCTGTTCACCGCCGGCAGCGTCGTCACCACCATCCGCCGGTGCCTGGACACCCCGCACCCGGTCAGCACCGCCGATAACGCCACCTGAACACCATGAGGGTTGCGAGGCGTGGCATCCTGACCCGCATGCCCCTGAGCCTGCCACGCTTCGCGTTCGCTCTCCTCGCCCTTCTGGCCGCGCTTCTCGTGATGACCTCCTGCGGCGAGGACGACCCGGCCAAGGGACGTACGCCCAAGCAGGTGCTCGCAGCCGCGCAGAGTCACCTCGACGAGACGAGCGGGATCAACTTCTCGCTCGCCTCCGACGACCTGCCCGAGGGCATCACGACGCTGAAGGCTGCGACCGGCACGCTGACCCGCGAGCCCGCGTTCGAGGGCAAGCTCACGGTTCCGGTGATGGGTGCCGAGGCGCAGGTCGACGTGGTCTCGGTCGATGGCGTCGTCTACGCGAAGCTGCCGTTCACGACCACCTTCCAGGAGCTCGACCCGGCCGATTACGGCGTGCCCGACCCGGCAGCGCTGATCGCACCGGAGACCGGCATCTCCTCGCTGCTCTCGGCCACCGAGGACGTGAAGATCGGCAAGTCGGTGCGCGGCGGCGCCGACAACGACGAGATCCTCTCGACCTACACCGGCACCCTGCCGGACACGGCGGTCCAGAAGATCCTGGCCGCCGCGGCCGGCGACTTCGACGTCACCTACATCATCAACGACTCCGACGAGCTCACCGAGGCCACGATCAAGGGCCACTTCAGCGGCGAGGGCGAGGCGGCCTACTCCTACACGATCGACATCGCCGACTACGACGTCGAGAAGGAGATCGCCAAGCCGTGAGGGCGGTCCTCTGGCTCGCGGCGATCGCGGTGGCGTTCGCCGCCGCGGACACCTACGTCGTCGTGCTGGCGCTGCCGGACATGATGGCCGGGGTCGGGCTCTCGATCGAGGAGCTGCAACGGGCCGCGCCGTTGATCTCTGGCTTCCTCCTGGGCTACGTCGCGGTGCTGCCGCTGATCGGGCGCCTCGCCGATCTGCTCGGACATCTGCCGGTGCTCGTCGGCGGGCTGGTGGTCTTCGCCTTCGGCTCGTTCCTGACCGCGCTGTCGTGGGACCTGGCGGCGATGGTGGTCGGCCGGTTCTTCCAGGGGCTGGGCGGCGGGGCGCTGGTGCCGGCGACGCTCGCCCTGGTCGCGGCGCTCTACCCCGCCGAGCGCCGCGGGGTTCCGCTCGGGCTGGTCTCGGCGGTCCAGGAGCTCGGCTCCGTGCTCGGACCGCTCATCGGGGCTGGCGTGCTCGCGGTCGCCGACTGGCGCGCGATCTTCCTGCTCAACCTCGTCGTCGGCGTCGTGCTGGCGATCGCGATCCGACGGCTCGGCCGCCCGGACCCGGCACCGGCCCGCTCCGCGCGGCCGGACCTGGTCGCGCTGCTGCTGTTGCTGCTCGCCGGCATCGCGTTCGTGCTCCTGGCCATCGAGCCCGCCGCGCTCGTCCAGGACCTGACGTGGGGCGCGCTCTACGTGCCCGCGGCCGGGTCGACGCGCTGGCTGACCCCGCTGGGCCTGGTCACGATCGTCGGCACCGTGGGCTTCTTGCTGAAGTGGGGCCTGCGGCCCCGCGTACGCAGCGTGCTGGGCCGGATCGCCGCCGAGGTCGACCTCCTCGGGGCGTTGCTGCTCTCGATCGCCCTGGCCGGGGTGATCCTGGCCTTCGCGACCGCCGACCCCGAGGTGGCGGTCTTCTCCGAGCAGGGGGTCTGGTACCTCGTCGCCGGCGCTCTGGCGCTGCTCGGCTTCGTCTTCCACCTGCGCCGGGCGCAGGACCCGATCGTCCCGCGTGGTGCGTTCGCCCGGGCGCCGGCGTGGGGCTCGGTGCTGATCTCCTTCTTCGTCGGGGCGGCGCTGGTGGCCGCGCTGATCGACGTGCCGCTCTTCGCCCGCACCACGATCTACGGCGACAGCCAGCTCAAGGCCGCGCTGGTGCTGCTGGAGTTCCTGGTCGCGCTTCCGGTGGGCGCCGTCGCGGGCGGATTCCTGACCCGGCGGCTGCCCGCGGGCGTGATCGCGGGAGCCGGGATGCTGCTGGCCGCGGTGGCGTTCGTGTTCATGGCTCGCTGGGACGCCGACGCGCTGCGCTCGATCGCGGCGACGGTCGTGCTGGTCGCGGGCGGCCTCGGCTTCGGTCTCGCCCTGGCTCCGGTCAACGCCGCGATCCTGGCCACCACCGAGCAGTCGATGCACGGCCTGACCACGTCCTTCACCGTGGTGGCCCGGATGGTCGGCATGCTGGTCGGCATCTCGGCGCTGACCACGATCGGCCTGCGCAGCTACTACGCCGCCCAGGCCGACCTGCCGTCGCTGTCCTCGGTCTGCACCGGCGGCGGCATGTGCCAGGACTACCAGGACCTGCTCATCGGCGCCGCCATCGCCCAGGAGCACACGGTCTTCGCCGGGGCCGCTGTCTGCGCCGCGATCGCCGCCGTCCTCTCCGTGGTGCTGCTGCGGGGCGCGCCGACCCGGGCACTGTCGCCGAGCGAGACCGTCACCGCGCTCTAGGGGGTCTCGACGTACTCCGGGCGGGTGGAGCCCATCCGCTCGTGGGTCCCGTTCCGACGCCCGCCGGCCCGCTCGACCGCGCCGAGCGCGGTTCCGAGGCCGAACGTCGGCATGTTGCCGTAGAGCGTCTCGACCTGGTCGGCCGGGACCCGGTAGGTCTCGTGCCAGATCCCGATGTCGCCCGTCGGGGCCGCTCGCCGATTGAAGGCCGCCCAGGCCGGAGCGTGCGTGAGCGAGGGATCCTTGGCGAACCGGCCGAGCTCCTCCACGCTGCGCCAGTACTGCACCGTCATCAGCACCCTCCCCGACCAGTAGCTGCGCGCCGAGAGCAGCCCGAGGTCCGGGTTCTTGGCGAGCTGGGCGAGCATCCGTGGCATCGCGACGAATACCGGGAACCAGCTGCGCACCTTGCGCCAGCGGTTGATGCGCATCCCGATCAGGAACACCACGATCTCGTCGGTGCCGACATCGGCGACGCGGTGGCCGGGCGTGACGCCGCTCGGCACGTTCTTCGGAGCCTCCCGGTAGGCCCTGGCGATCTTGGACATGCTCGTCTCCTCGCTAGATAGTCACAGTATCTAGTCTAGGATAGTGCTCCTATCCAGCAATGCGTCAACCGGTTTCAGGGAGGAACCATGCGGATCTCCGAGCTCGCCGACTCCACCGGCGTGAGCGTCGCGACGATCAAGTACTACGTACGCGAGGGCCTCCTCTCCCCCGGCAGAAGGATCTCCGAGCGCCTGGCCGACTACGACGACCAGCACGTACGCCGCCTGCGCCTGCTCCGGGTGCTGCGCGATGTCGGCGCGGTCCCCGTCGGAGCCCTCAAGGCACTGGTCGACGCCACCCAGGACCGCGGCGCGTCGGTGCACGACATGTTCGGCAAGGCCTGCGACGCGCTCCGCACCGAGACAACGGCCCCCGAGACCAGCGACGTCCACCTCCGCGAGCTCGCCGACCAGATCGTCGAGCGGGCGGGGTGGTCGAAGGTCAGGCCCGACGCCCCCGAGCGGGATCGCCTCGCCGGCATCATCAGCGTCATCCTGGACAGCGGCCTGCCCACCGATCCCGAGCGCGCGGCGACCTACCTGCCCCTCGTGGACGCGATCGCCGCCTACGAGCTCGACCAGATCGACGCCACCCAGGACCGCGAGGCCATGATGGAGCAGATGGTGCTGGGCCAGGTCGTCCTCGGGGAGTTCCTGCTCTCCCTGCGCCGGCTGGCCCACGAGCACCACAGCGCCCTGCGGTTCGCTGGGCGCCGCTGACCTACCCGACCCGGATCCGCAGACGCTCGCGGGCGGGGATCCGCGGATAGGTGCTGCCGCGTTCGACCACGCTCCAGGAAGCAGCGGCGAAGATCTCGACGGTGGCGGAGATCATCGCGATCGTCGAAGGCTCCCCGGGACACCGATGACCCTCGGCCGGGTCTCCCCCGCCCTGCGGCACGAGCTCGAACGCGTCCACGTCGCGGCCGACGAACCGCCTGGCCGAGAACGTGTAGGGGGCCGACCACGACCTCGGGTCCAGGTTGGTCCCGGGGACGTCGAGGACGACTCGCTGCCCCGGAGAGACGACCTGGCCGTCCCAGTCGGCATGCTGCCGCGCGATGCCGGCGAGCGCCGGGACGAACGGGAAGATGCGGCGTACCTCCTGGGTGAAGGCGTGCCGCTGCGCGGCATCCTCGGCGAGCGACGGGCGCAACCGCGGCTCGTCGTCGACCGCCTGGACGGCGAAGGTGCCGAGGTAGGCGACCGCGACGGCGGGACGGAGCACGTTGAGCAGCTCGACCGCAGCCACCGGGACCGACAACAGGTCGTCGTTCGGGTCCCGCCAGGCGGCGATGACCTCCACCGGTGTCGAGGGCGGGGTCCGGGACGCCCGCGCCTCCCGGATCAGCTCGCGGGCCCACCGGTTGGCCCAGAGCCGGGCCGCCCACGCCATCGGATAGGACGAGCCGGAGAACCCGAACCCGTCGACGATCGCAGCCAGTCGCCGCCCGACCCGGCCGGGGTTGCGCACCGTGATGCCGGCCCACTCCAGGACCGCGCGGGCGTAGACCTCGGACAGCAGCGTGAACACCCCCACCGTCTCCCCCTGAGACGTCCTCAGGGCGGAGCCGAGATGGCGGCGTACGAGATCTCGGAGGGTCGCGTCCGCATCGTCGAGCAGGTCGAGAAAGTGCGCCTTGCGGTGCAGATGCTCGGCGCCGTCGAGACCATGGACGGCGCCACGGCCGAACAGCAGCGCGGCCAGCGGGGCGGGCACCGCACCGGTGCGCCGGATGAGCGAGGAGTCGTAGAACCGGCGTACGGAGGCGGGACCGCTCACGACCACCGCATCGTCCCCGAGGAGCTTGACGGGGCAGGCCGACGGGTCGCCGGCTCGCCGCCGGGCGTCGGGGATCGCGTGGTAGCCGTGGCGAAACAGGTCCACGGCGAGATCGCGGGTCATCCGTGGGCTCCCGTCAAGAGCCGCTGGTGACCCGGTCGCTCACGCCCGTCACGCCCACCGCGTGAGCGCAGTGGGCGCAGCAGAAGACGTGTTCCTCGTTCTGGACCCCGTGCCCGAGGATGCGGGTGCCGCAGTTGACGCACACCGGCGCGATCACGGACACCGCGCACTCGATCGAGTCGAAGACATGATGCTCACCCGAGGCCGTGGTCACCTCGAAGCTCTCGTCGTACTCGTTGCCGCACGTGGCGCACTTACCCATGATCGGTCCTTTCGATCGACTTCGTCACCGGACTTCACTCCGGACACCGCGCGGCCCGGGGCCCTCGAGGGACACCGGGCCGCACGGTCTCTAGGTGAAGATGCTCACCCCACCGGGGCCGACCAGAAGACCGACCACGATGAGTACAGCTCCCCACAGGATTTGGCCACGGACCAGCGCAAGGATGCCGCCGATCACCAGGACTGCCGCGATCAGCCATAGAATTAGTGCCATTCGGATCTCACCTCGGTGTGTAGTTGTTGCGGGGGATGCTCAGACCTTGTCGTCCAAGCGGCTACGGAGCAGGGCCTTCGCCTCCTCGGCACCCTGCACGGAGTTGGCCTGGGCACGGACGAACAGGTCCTCCAGGTCGGTGTCCTTCGAGCGGCGCGCGTCCTCGATGTAGGTGTCCAGACGCAGTGCGTTGTCCAGGCAGGCCTCGGTGAACCAGATGAGGTCGTAGTCCTTGTCAGGGGTACCCGTGACGGCTCCGGTCTCAACGCTCTTCGTGGTCATGCGGATCACTCCTCATGAGTTCTCTCTTGCGTACGCCCGGCCCGGTACCCACCTCGCGCGCTCGCAAACCCTCCCGGTAGTCCCTTCTCAGCCGGCGCCGCTGCTGGCGACCCAGCGGAGCACGTCGTCCCACTCCTCCAGGAACCGGTCGAGGCCGTAGCGCCTCCTGGCGTGGCGGCGCCCGATGAGTCCGGCCTCCTCGGCGACGTCGGGATCCTTCATCAGGTGGCGTACGGCCGGGACGATCTCGTCGCGACGGGTGGTCACGAAGCCGGCCTCGTGCGGCACTGCGAGCGGGGTCTCGGTCGTGGCCAGGGCGACGACCGGCATGCCCAGGTGCATCGCCTCGATCAGGGAGAGCCCCAGCGACGTCCAGCGGTTGAGGTGGACGTAGACGCGTCGTCGCGGGAGGTGGTCGTGCAGATCCTGCTGGGACAGGTTCTCGTACGTCCTCAGCCCCTGGTGGTCGGGCAGGCGCTCGACGCGCATGCCGAAGACGTCGGCTCCGACGCCCTCGGCCAGCGCCGGGATGAGGTCGGCGCCGACCGAGCGGCCTCGGCGTACCGGATCGTTGACGACGACCCCGGCGCGCTCGATGTCGCCGGTGTAGCGGCGGCCCGGGTCGACGATGCCGTGCTCGATCACGGTGGTCGGGGTGCCGCCGCAGTCCCAGACGAGGTCGTTGAAGCCGGTGACGTGCACGATCGGGATGTCGCCGCCCGCCATCGGGTGACGCGTGTCCGGCACGGCACCGGCCGGAGTGTTGTGCTCCAGGTAGATGGCCGGTACGTCGCGACCGGGTCGGCGACCGCCGAGCCACTGCTCGGCCAGCTCGACCTCGTGCGGACGCTGCAGGACGACGACGTCGACCTGCTCCTCAGCGAGCGCGTCGCTGCTCACCTCGCGGACCGAGGAGGGCCAGTCCCAGGTGCGGGCCCGGCCGAGCCCGTCGGGGCCACGGTCGGGCGTCGTGGGGAGGAGGTAGTCGTGGCGACCGTGCACGAACGCCGTCGTCCAGGGGCCGTGCACGTGCCAGATCAGGATTCTCATTGCCCTTCGGTGCCCGGGAGCACCTGCGGCGATGCGCCTTGCGGGACAAATTCGGCGATGACACGCCCGCCGCTCTTCTCACCCGAAGGGGTGGTTGCGGCTCGCGAGGCCCACACCCGACGGGGTGAACTTCGCTCCTGAGCCGTTGGGGCACGCTCATTCCGGGCACTACCCACACATGACGACGACAACTTTCGAGACAGACCTTCCCCGAGCCGAGCGCCAGCGTCTGACCTCAGAGCTGTTGGCGGAGGCACATCAGGCGGAAGGAGAAGAGCAGGACCGGCTCATCGAGGAGGTGATCCTGCTCAACGCGGCGGTCGCTCGCTCGATCGCCCACCGCTACACCGGCCGAGGCATCCCCCGCGCCGACCTCGAGCAGGTGGCGTACATCGCCTTGGTCCGGGCTGCGAAGAGCTTCCATCCGGACCGTGCCGACGATTTCCTCACCTACGCAGTGCCCACCATCCGGGGTGAGGTCAAGCGGTGGTTCCGCGATCACGGCTGGACCGTGCGCCCGCCGCGCCCCATCCAGGAACTGCAGAGCACGTTGCTGCGGATCGGCTCCGAGCGCGGCAACCTGCCCACCTCCGAGCTGGCCGAGATCGCCGACGTGCCCGAGCAGAGGGTACGGGAGGCACTCGATGCCCGTGGCTGCTTCACCCCCTCCTCGCTGGACGCCCCGTTGCGTCCCAGCGACTCTCAGTCCTCGGCGGAGGCGACGATCGGCGACATGCTGCCGGGCATCGACGGCGGGCTCTCCGACTGCGAGACCCGGCTCGCGCTCGAGCAGGCGATCCACGCGCTGTGCCCGCGCGACCAGCTCGTCGTGCGGCTCCGCTTCCTGGAGGACCGCAGCCAGGCAGAGATCGGCGAGGCCATCGGCGTCACCCAGACGCAGGTATCCCGCATCCTGACCCGCATCATCGACGAGCTCCGCGCCCAGCTCGAGGGCATGGAGATCGCCGCATGACCCGCACCCGACCCGGGTACGGGACCACGAAAGCCGACCCCGACGAAGGAGATCTGGCATGACGTACTCGACGATCACCGGTGAGCGCGACGACACCGCCCAGCGCTCGCTGTGGAACGGCACGCCCAAGACCAAGTGGCAGGAGTCGTCCTGGGGCAAGCGGATCGCGGCTCTCGCCGCCTTCCTCGCCCCCGCGGTGATGGCCGTCGCCACCACTGTCATCCGCAAGAAGGGGACCGACGCACTGACGCGGAGGTTCAAGGGAGGTCGGAAGAAGTGAGGACGAAACGCAGCCTCTTCACCTTCGCGCTGGGTGGCGTGGCCGGCTACATCGTCGGCCGCTACCCGGCCGCGACGTACGAGACGCTACGCGACGGAGCCGGCGTCACCGTCGGCATGGCACGTGATCGGATCGGCACCATGACCCTTCCGTTCGGCCACGCCGGTGACCACCGGGCTCGCGGCACGGCGCCGTCGGAGGCCGGTGACGACCTCGTCGAGCGCACCTCGACGGCGTACGTCTCGCGGCCGCACCCGTAGCCCCTTCATCACCTGTTCTTCGGCGGCTGCCGGCTCTCCGAGCCGGCGGTCGCCGTTCTCTGTGTGGTGCCCCAAAGTGAGATGCCCCAGACCGACCCCCCGCCGCGTCGACCCGGGTGAGGGGGCGACGCGGCGGGGGTCGGTTTCTCCGGAAGCCAGGACAGTCGGTCCTAGCGGCCGACCGCCTTCTCGAGCTCGGCCTTGTTCATCTTCGAGCGGCCCTTGACGTTCTTGTCCTTGGCCTCCTCGTAGAGCTGGTCCTTGGTACGCCCGCCAGGCCCACGGTGGCTGCGCAGCCCACCGCGGCGGCCGGAGGAGATGTCCTTGGTCGAGGTGCGGCTGCGCTCGCGGGACTCACCCTCACGGGCACGTTCCTTGTTCACCGTACGAGCCGCGATCTCCTCCGCGGTGTCCTCGTTCTCGCCGCGGTCGAGCAGACCCTGCTTGATGTGCTCGTACTGGCGTTCTCGTTTCTTGCTCCAGGCACGTTGCGGCATCTCAGCTCCTCCTTCTCGTTCTCGGCCTCGTTCTCGGCTGGTCGAAGCGCTCTTCGTCATCGGCGACGCGCTTGTTGCGGCGGGCGTCGTAGAGCCAGGCCGCGATGCCGACCAGGACGACGATCACCCCGATCACGGTGAAGATGACGGCAGGAGTACTCATGGCCGACCGGTACCCAGATCGGACCCCTCTTACGCGGCGACCGCGACCCGCATCCGGCGGAGGATCCGGGCGAGCGAACGCGAGACCTGGGCCTGGGTCGCACCGATCCGCTCGCCGATCTCGGCCTGGGTCAGGCCTTCGGCGTAGCGCAGCCGCAGGATCATCTGGTCGGTCTCACCGAGCCCCACCAGGGCCTTCTCCACCAGCACGCGGGCCTCGGCCCGGTCGAAGCCCGGATCGACCTCTCCCACCTGCTCCACGAGCGGCCCTGACTCGTTCTCCTGCACCTGCTGAGGACGTACGCAGCGGGCAAGGTCCCGGAAGCAGCGACGCATCTCGCCCTTGGCCATCGGCACGGCGTAGCTCAGGAAAGCACCCTGCTCGGGGTCGTAGCGGCGGGCGGCCTTCACCAGCCCCATCCGCGCGGCTTGACGCAGGTCCTCGACCTCGATCCCACGGCCCGAGTAGCGGGCAGCCAACGAGCGTGCGACCGGGAGGTGCCGTACGACCAGGTCTTCCTGCTGTCCCGGAGCCAGAAGCGATGGGCCCTGCTGGTTGCTGTCCATGATCCGAGTCTTGCGCGGAAATCGGCCAAAAGCCCCGGCTGAGTGGAGAAATGGCCCTCAGGGGTGAGCTCAACCCCCACAGCACACTCACCCCTGAGGGTTAGAACCGCGGTCCCGGGTCCGTTGCCGAGACCGCGGCACCGACAGTGCGATCGTGGTGTCACTCCGCCGGGCCGAAGCAGGGGGAAGTCACCCAGACTGCTCTGTCGATACGGTATCGGTAACCATCCTGGCCCCTACGGATGCACCCGATTCCACAGAATTCTGATCCGGTGGAGCGAACCCGTGCGTGATCGCCCAGCTGACCGCCTGGCTGCGGGTGGTGACCTCGATCTTTCGGTAGGCCTGACGGATGTGGCTCTTGAGCGTGTTCACGCTCACCACGAGCTTCTCGGCGATCTCCGTGTTGGACAGCCCCTGGGTGATCAGCGCGAGCACCTCGACCTCGCGGGTGGTGAGCCCGGCGACCGTGCCGAGCCGGTCCTCCCGCTCCCCGATCGGCTCACCGGCGGCGGTCATCTCGATGGTGCGTACGAGATCACCGGCGTGCACGCTCATCGAGACCCAGGCCCGGGCACCGAGTGCGTGGGCCTTGACGCGCAGATCGGGCCGCATGTCGCGGCTGAAGATCAGCACCTTGGCGTCGGTCTCCTGCAGCAGATGCACGAGGTCGGAGCCGTCGGCCAGGTGCAGACCGAAGGTGTCGTAGAGGATCACGTCGACACCCGGCGCCTTGCTGCGCACCGACGGTAGGGCGGTCACGACCAGCCTGTCGGGATAGTCCGCGAGCATGGTCGTGAGACCCCGCATCACAACTTCCTGCGGGCTGACCACCGCAACCCGCAACACCCCCTGCCTCATCACACTTGAACCTTCTCAGATCGGTGGTCAGTTGGACAGGTGTATGGGCAGAACACGCCGCGGGTACCAGGGAAGATGTCCATCCAGACGCCTGAGACAGGAGCAACTCATGTCCCATGTGACCGAAGAGCTCAAGAAGGCCTCCGAGCTACCCGATGGCGACGCGATCAGGATCCTGCTGCACCAGCACGCCGGTATCCGTCAGCTCTGCGCGACGGTGGGCAGCTCCGAGGGCCCGGCCAAGAGTCAGGCGTTCGAGGACCTGCGGTGCCTGCTCGCCGTGCACGAGACCGCCGAGGAGCTCGTCGTCCACACGGTCACCTCCAGCCATGGCGGCGAGACGCTGGCCAAGGCGCTCAACGCCGATGAGAAGGAGATCAGCGAGATGCTGGCCCGGCTCGAGGAGTTCGGCGTCGAGAGCCCCGAGTTCGACGAGAGCTTCCCGATCTTCCAGATCGCGGTCGAGCAGCACACCGAGGAGGAGGAGCGCGCCGAGTTTCCGCTGCTGCTCTCCACGCTCGACGAGACCTCCCGCCACATGATGGGCAAGCGGCTGACGGCGGCCGAGATGGTCGCGCCCACCCACCCGCACCCCGGCACCGCGGGCTCGGTGCCCAAGCAGCTGGCCACGATGCCGTTCCACTCCATCGTGGACCGCGTCAAGGACGCGCTGAGCTGATCCTGGCCTGGCACCGACGTGGCACAGTAGATGCCGAACGGCGTCGACGACAACATCGAAGTCCTCAGATGGGAGCAGAACCATGGTCGAGAAGGAAACCCGGGACCCCGTGACCGGCGCGGACGAGAGCACCGAGTCCCCGATCCCCTTCCCCACCCCGGAGAGGGTCGAGGAGGAAGGCGAGGAGCGCGATCCTCAGGACGAGACCGAGGAGGAGACGTTCCCGGCCAGCGACCCGCAGTCCAGCTGGGCGGGTCCCGCGGACCCGCGGGACCGCTGACCCCTCAGGCCAGGCCCCGGCGCTCCAGCAGCGGAGCGATCGGGGCCGGCCGGCCGCGCCACTCCGCATAGGACTCCAGCGGGTCGCGGGTGCCGCCGATGCCGATCACATAGCGGACGTACGCCTCGCCGTTCTCCCTGGTCAGACCACCGTTATCCTTGAACCACGCGACCGTGTCGGCGTCGAGGACCTCGGACCAGACGTAGGAGTAGTAGGCCGAGGCGTAGCCGCCGAAGATGTGCTTGAAGTAGGCCGTGTAGTAGCGCGGCCGCACCGCCGGGTTGTCCAGACCGACCGCTGCCAGCGCGGCCGCCTCGAACTCCCCCACCGCCCCCGGTGAGGTCGGTACGTCGGCGGGCCCGAGCTCGTGCCACGCCAGATCGATCAGCGCTGCGGCCAGGTATTCGGAGGTCGCGAACCCCTCGTTGAACGTGGCGGACGCCTCCAGCTTGCCCAGCACGTCGGCCGGGATCGGCTCCCCGGTCACGTGGTGCACCGCGTAGTTGGCGAGCACCTCGGGCCAGAGCATCCACATCTCGTTGACCTGCGACGGGTACTCGACGAAGTCTCGGTAGACCGAGGTCGCCGCGAACCGGGGGTAGGTGGCCCGCGCCAGCAGCCCGTGGAGCGCGTGCCCGAACTCGTGGAAGAGCGTGTTGACCTCGTCGAACGTCAGCAGCGTGGGCTCCCCGGGCGCCGGCTTGGGCACGTTGAGGTTGTTGGTCACGATCGCCGACGGCTCACCCAGCAGCGTGTTGGCGGTGACGTAGGAGTTCATCCAGGCCCCGCCCTTCTTCGAGTCGCGGGTGTAGAGGTCGAGCAGGTAGAGCCCGATCGGCTCGCCGTCGCGGGAGACCTCGAAGACGCGTACCTCGGGGTGATAGCCCTGCAGGTCGGGGCGCTCCTCGAAGGTCAGGCCGTAGAGCCGGCCCGCGGCGTAGAAGACGCCATCGCGCAGCACCCGGTCGGCCTCGAACCACGGTCGCAGTACGGCGAGGTCGACGTCGTACTCCGAGGCCCGGACCTTCTCGGCGTAGTAGGGCCAGTCCCAGGCCTCGATCGGCCCACCCGCGGACGCCTCGAGCGCGGCCTGCTCGGCGCGGGCGTTGCGGGCGGCCGGCGCCGCCAGCCGCTCCAGCATGTCGCGGACAGCCTTGGGCGTGCCGGCCGTGTTGTCGGCGGTGACCAGCCCCGCGTAGCTGTCGAACCCGAGCAGCTGCGCCTTCTCGGCCCGCAGTCGCAGCACGTCGAGCGCGATGGACCGGGTGTCGTTGTCGTTGCCCCGCGAGCCGCGCACGAGCTGCGCCTCGAACAGCCGCTGACGCAGCTCCCGGTTCTCCAGCACCGACAGGTAGGGGTGGGCGGTGAACAGGGTCAGCGTGATCAGGAACTTGCCCGGAAGTCCTCGTCCCTCGGCCGCCGCGGCTGCCGCCGAGATCTCACCCGGGGTCAGGCCGGCGAGCTCCCCGACGGTGTCGACGACCACGGCCAGGTCGTTGGAGTCGGCCTGCGAAGCCTGCGCGAAGGCCGCCTCCAGCCCGGAGATCTCCTGGTTGAGCAGACGCAGCCGCGCCTTCTCCGAGGCTCCCAGCGCAGCGCCCGCGAGCACGAAGTCACGGTGGTAGCGCTCGACCAGGTAGCGGTCCTCGCCCTCCAGCTCGTCCCGCTTCTCGTAGACGGCGTTCACCCGCGCGAACAGCGCGTCGTCGAGGAGCAGCGCGTCGTGGTGGGCCGCCAGCCGAGGAGCGTACGCAGCATTGAGCTCGTCCAGAGCGTCGCAGGAGTCCGCGGAGAGCAGTGCGAAGAAGACCCGCAGGACCCGGTCCAGCGTCTCCCCTGACCGCTCCAGGGCGACCAGGGTGTTCTCGAGGGTCGGTTCCTCGGTGGAGGAGGTGATCGTGGTGAGCGCCGCCAGCTGCTCGGCCATCCCGTGCTCGATCGCCGGGCCGTAGTCGTCGATCGAGATGTCCGCGAATCGGGGCAGTCGGTGGGGCAGGTCGCTGGGCTCGAGTAGGGCGTGGATCACATCGCGCACGCTATCTGACACAGGTCGAAGCCGTCGCCGCGATATCGGCTACCTTGGCCCCATGGCCGATTTCGATGACCTGCTTGCCGCGAACCGTGAATATGCCGAGAAGTTCGACAACGGAGGCTTCGACGGCGTCGCCCATGCCGGCGTCGCCATCGTGACCTGCATGGACTCCCGCATCGAGCCGCTCGCCCTGCTGGGCCTGGGCCTCGGCGACGCCAAGATCTTCCGCAACCCCGGCGGCCGCGTCACCCCGCAGGCGATGGAGGCGCTGGTGCTCGGCGTGCACCTCCTCAACGTCAAGCGCATCCTGGTCGTGCCCCACACCCGCTGTGCGGTCGCCTCCAACACCGAGGGCGAGCTGCGCGCCAAGCTCGCCGAGTCCGCCGGGCAGGACGCCTCCTGGCTCGACCTGACCGTCGTCGTCGACGACCAGGTCCGCGCGCTCGCCGAGGACGTCGCCAAGGTCCGCTCGCACCCCTTCGTCCCCGAGGACGTCAAGGTCGGCGGGTTCATCTACGACGTCGACACGGGCCTGCTCAACCAGAAGGTGTGAGCCTATGACCCTGCGAGCGACGCGAGCAGGGTCATAACGCGAAGAGATCGAGCGAGCGCAGCGGGTGGGCCTGCGAACCCGCGAAGCGGGTCGAGATCTACAAATGGGGATAAACCCCGATGCGCGCTCACCAGGGGTGAGCCAGAGTTGGGGTCGTGACCGACGCAGACCGACTCGAGATCGCCGCCCAGGCGATCGACCTGCACAAGACCTACGGGAAGGGCGCCGCGGAGGTCCGCGCGCTCGACGGCGTGAGCCTGGACCTCTACGCGGGACAGTTCACCGCCATCATGGGCCCCTCGGGCTCCGGCAAGTCGACGCTGATGCACTGCCTGGCGGCGCTCGACAAGCCGACGTCCGGCGAGGTGATCGTCGGCGGTCGCAAGCTGGGCAGGATGCGCGACCGCCGGCTCACCGCGCTGCGTCGCGACAAGATCGGGTTCGTCTTCCAGGCCTTCAACCTGGTGCCGACGCTGACCGCGCAGGAGAACATCCTGCTGCCGCTGTCGCTGGCCAGGAAGAAGCCTGAGAAGGAGTGGTTCGACCAGGTCATCGACACGGTCGATCTGCGGCCGCGGCTCGGGCACAAGCCGAGCGAGCTCTCCGGTGGCCAGCAGCAGCGGGTCGCCTGCGCCCGGGCGCTGGTCTCCAGGCCCGACATCGTCTTCGCCGACGAGCCGACCGGCAACCTCGACTCCACCTCGGCCGCCCAGGTGCTCGAGTTCCTGCGCCGCAGCGTCGACGACCTGGGCCAGACCATCGTCATGGTCTCCCACGACCCGGTCGCCGCCTCCTACTGCGACCGGGTGGTCTTCCTGGCCGACGGCCGCATCGTCGACGAGCTGGCCAAGCCGACTCGCGAGGAGATCCTCGCGCACATGTCCGACCTGCAGTCGCGAGCCATGGGGCTGGCCCCGATCGGCGAAGGCTTCTGAGGTGCTCCGGCTGACGCTGCGCAACCTCGCCGCGCACAAGGTACGCCTGATCATGTCGACGCTCGCCATCGTCCTGGGCGTGGCGTTCCTGGCCGGCGTGCTCACCTTCTCCCACGGACTCGACCGCACCTTCTCCGGCATCATCAACGGCTCCACGCCCGACGGCCAGGTGCGGCCGGTCAACAGCGCCAGCTCGGCCGAGGCCAGCCGCCCCGGCGGTGGTGGCGCGGCGATGCTGGAGCCGGAGACCATCGAGAGGCTGCGTACGCTGCCGGAGGTCGCCCGCGCCGACGGCGTCGTCCAGGGGTTCGGCCTCTACGTCCTCGACGACGACGACAAGCTGGTCAGCAGCTCGGGCGCTCCGACGCTGGCCTTCAACCGCACCGGCACCCCCAACCTGCTCGGCGAGCCGTCGCTCGAGCTCACCCTGGGGAGCTGGCCGACCGGGGAGAAGGAGCTCGTCCTCGACGAGGCGACGGCGGAGAAGGCCGGCTACCGGGTGGGTGACTCGGTCACGCTGATCGCGCCCCGGGGCGAGACCCGCCGCAAGGTCACCCTCACCGGCATCGCCGCCTTCAACGGCGGTGGCACCGCCGGCGCGCAGCTGCTGATCTTCAGCACGACCGGTGCCCAGAACCTGTTCACCGACGGCAAGGACGTCTACTCCGGGATCTCGCTGACGGCCGCCCCCGGCGTCAGCCAGAAGGAGCTCGTCGAGGCCGCGAGCACGGCGATCCCGCAGGGCTTCGAGGCCGTCACCGGCGACGAGGTGGTCGAAGAGTCGGAGGACGCCATCGGTGAGTTCCTCGACGTGATCTCGGTCTTCCTGATCGTCTTCGCGGTGATCGCGGTGATCGTCGGCGCCTTCATCATCGTCAACACCTTCTCGATCCTGATCGCACAGCGCTCGCGTCAGCTGGCGCTGCTGCGCGCCCTCGGTGCCTCCCGCCGCCAGGTCACCGCCTCGGTGCTCTTCGAGGCGCTGGTGATGGCGCTGGTCGCGGCCACCCTCGGCATCCTCGCCGGCTGGGGACTCGCCCACGGCCTGGCCGCCGCCTTCCGCCAGGCGGGGCTGGAGATCGCCTCCGACGTTCTCGTCCTCACCCCGCGCACCATCTGGGTCTCCTACGCCGTCGGCGTCTGCGTCACCCTCGCCGCCGCGCTGCTCCCCTCCCGCCGGGCCGCCAAGGTGCCGCCGGTGGCAGCGATGCGCGAGGACACCCAGCCTCCGGCCAGATCCACCATCCTGCGTACGTCGGTGGGGCTCCTCCTGCTGACCGCCGGCCTCGTGCTCGCGGCGATGCCGAGGATCGGGATCCCCGAGATCAGCCTGCCGGGTGGGTTCGACGTGCCCACCAGCCCAGCCCTGTGGGTGGGCGTGGGTGCCGGGGTCTCGATCCTCTCGGTCGCCTGGATCAGCGCGTTCCTGGGCCGCCCGGTGCTCGCGGCGCTGCGTACGGTCTCGGGGGCGGTCTTCGGGATGACCGGCAAGCTCGCGGGGCAGAACGCGAT
Organism: Nocardioides sp. NPDC057767; assembly: GCF_042798275.1. Classification (NCBI taxonomy): domain Bacteria; kingdom Bacillati; phylum Actinomycetota; class Actinomycetes; order Propionibacteriales; family Nocardioidaceae; genus Nocardioides; species Nocardioides sp. NPDC057767. The sequence goes on from NZ_JBHVKJ010000019.1 coordinate 82,748, forward strand.
GCGCGACCCGCGGCGCACCGGCGCCACCGCCTCCGCGCTGATGATCGGGCTCGCGCTGGTCTCGCTGATCGGCGTGCTCGCCGCCTCGATGAACGCCTCGATCACCGACGTGGTCGAGGAGCAGTTCAAGCCCGACCTGGTCGTGCAGAGCCCGACCTTCACCCCGTTCCCGACCTCGATCGGCGACGAGATGGAGAAGGTGGAGGGCGTGGCGACCGTCTCGCGCTCCCAGATCGCCCAGGCCGTGGTGGGCGAGGTCGATCTGCGCAACCCGAAGAACAACGAGGCCACGTTCCTCTTCGGCGTCGACCAGCACCTGTCGAAGGTCTACGACCTCGACGTGCTCGAGGGCAGCGACGACGTCAAGCCGGGTCAGGTGCTCGTCACCGACGAGGCCGCGAAGAAGCACAAGTGGCGGCTCGGTGACCGCATCGACCTCACCTTCGTCAGCGGTCGCCAGGCCCACCCCCAGATCAGCGGGATCATCGCGCAGAGCCAGGTGACCGGGGACATCACCCTGCGCATCGAGGACCTCGTGGCGGCCAAGGTGCCGCGGGAGGACGCCTCGCTCAGCATCCTGCTCGCGCGGGGAGCCGAGCCGGCCGTCGTGCACGACCGGCTCGACAAGCTCGTCGAAGACCGCCCCGTGGTCGCGGTGCAGGACAAGGACGAGTTCGCCGAGTCGATCAAGGGGCAGGTCAACCAGCTGCTCTACATGATCTATGGCCTGCTCGCGCTGGCGATCGTGATCGCGGTGATCGGCATCGTCAACACCCTCGGCCTCAGTGTCATCGAGCGCACCCGCGAGATCGGCCTGCTGCGCGCCATCGGGCTCTCCCGCGGCCAGCTGCGCCGGATGATCACCCTCGAGTCGGTGACCATCTCGGTGCTCGGGGCAGTGCTCGGGCTCGGTCTGGGCGTGCTCTTCGGGGTGCTGCTGCGCGACGCGCTGCGCGAGGACCTGACCAGCCTGTGGGTGCCGCTCGACCAGCTGGCCGTCTTCCTGGGGATCGCGGTGGTCGTCGGGGTGCTGGCCGCTCTCCTGCCCGCCATCCGCGCCGGAAGGGAAGACGTCCTCGAGGCGATCGCCACGGAGTAGCCTGCTGGGGTGAGCAACGAGCGCCGCACAGACCTGCCCGAACCCACTCTCCGCGTCAGCGAGCCGGAGACGGCCGCGGTGGGGATCCCCGGCGTGGCGCACTCGATGGAGTACGCGCTGCGTGAGATGGGCCCCAGACGCAGTCTGCAGACGCTGCTCAAGGTCAACCAGGTCGGCGGCTTCGACTGTCCCTCCTGCGCCTGGCCCGACCCCGACCACCGCAAGGCGGCCGAGTTCTGCGAGAACGGCGCGAAGGCCGTGGCCTGGGAGGCGACCCGCAAGCGGGTCGACCGCGCCTTCTTCGAGGCCCACTCGGTCACCTCTCTCGACGAGCGCGACGACCACTGGCTGGAGTCGCAGGGCCGGCTGACCGAGCCGATGTACATCGGCCCCGGCGAGACCCACTACTCCCCCATCTCCTGGGCCGACGCGATCGACCTGATCGCGGACCGCATGCGCGCGGCCGACCCCGACCGTTCGGTCTTCTACACCTCGGGCCGGGCCTCCAACGAGGCTGCCTTCGCCTACCAGCTGCTCGCCCGCCAGCTCGGCACCAACAACCTGCCCGACTGCTCCAACATGTGCCACGAGTCCAGCGGCACCGCGCTCGGCGAGGTCATCGGCATCGGCAAGGGCACCGTGACCTACGACGACCTGGCCGAGCACTCCGACCTGATCTTCGTGGTCGGCCAGAACCCCGGCACCAACCACCCGCGGATGCTGACCGCGCTCGAGTCCGCCAAGGAGAACGGCGCCATGGTGGTGTCGGTCAACCCACTCCGCGAGGCGGGCCTCGGGCGGTTCCGCAACCCGCAGACCGTACGCGGCATCACCGGCGTCGGCACCCAGCTCGCCGACGTCCACGTGCCCGTGCAGGTCAACGGCGACCTGGCCCTGTTCGCCGGGATCAACAAGCTGCTCGTCGAGCGCGACGCCGTCGCGCACCCGTTCCTGGAGGAGCACACCGACGGCTTCGAGGTCGCCGCACAGGCCTGGGCGGCGATGGAGTGGGACGAGATCACCCGGCTGAGCGGAATCTCCCGCGAGGAGATCGAGTCCCTCACCGACCTCGTCGAGTCCCGCGAGCGCGTCATCGTGTGCTGGGCGATGGGCCTGACCCAGCACAAGAACTCGGTCGCCACGATCCGCGAGATCGCCTCGTTCCTGCTGCTGCGCGGCAACATCGGCAAGCCCGGCGCCGGCGCCTGCCCGGTCCGTGGCCACTCCAACGTGCAGGGCGACCGCACGATGGGCATCTGGGAGAAGCCGCCGGCGTGGTTCCTCGACGCGGTCCGCGACGAGTTCGGCATCACGCCGCCGCGCGAGGAGGGCTACGACGTGGTCGCCGCGATCGAGGCGATGCGGGCCGGTGCCGTCGACGTCTTCCTCGCCCTGGGCGGCAACTTCGCCGCCGCGACGCCCGACACCGCGGTCACCACCGCGGCGCTCGCCGACGTCGGCCTCACCGTCCAGATCTCGACCAAGCTCAACCGCAGCCACCTCCACCACGGCCGCGAGGGTCTGATCCTGCCCTGCCTGGGCCGCACCGAGCGCGACGAGACCGGCGGTCGGGAGCAGTACGTCACCGTCGAGGACTCGATGGGCATGGTCCACGCCTCCTACGGCCGCCTGCTCCCGGGCTCGAAGGAACTGCGCAGCGAGGTCGGCATCATCTGTGCGATCGGCGAGGCACTCTTCGGCTCCTCGAACGGCGTCGACTGGGCCGCGATGGGCGTGGACTACTCCCGGATCCGCTGGCACATCTCCGCGGTGATCCCCGGGTTCGAGGACTTCGAGACCCGGCTGAAGGCACCCGGCGGCTTCGCCCTGCCCAACGGCCCGCGCGACTCCCGCACCTTCAACACCGCCACCGGGCGTGCCCGGGTCACCGCCAACCCGCTGACCGCGGTCACCGCTCCCCCGGGACACCTGCTGCTCCAGACGCTGCGCTCCCACGACCAGTTCAACACCACGGTCTACGGCTACAACGACCGCTATCGCGGCATCAAGGGCGGGCGTCACGTCGTCTTCGTCAATCCCGAGGACCTGCTCGAGCTCGGTGTCGCCGACGGCGACACCGTCGACATCGTCTCGGTCTGGACCGACGGCGAGCGTCGCGCCGAGGGCTTCCGTGTCGTCGCCTACGCCACCCCTCGCGGCTCGGCCGCGGCGTACTTCCCGGAGGCGAACGTCCTCATCCCGCTCGACTCCTACGCCGACGGCAGCCGCACCCCGACCTCGAAGTCGGTCGTCGTCCGCCTGGAGGCCCGCTAGGAATTACTTTGCGGGGTCCGATGTTGATGCCTATCGTGATCCGCATGTTCCGCGTGGTTTCCGAGTTCGACCTGTCAGGCAAGAGCCTGACGGGCGCTCCCACGTGGGCTCCGTCAGTCGATTGCACCGGCGCTCGAAGCTGACCCTCCTCCTGCCTCGCAGGACCCGCGGAGGAGGGTGGCCCGCACCGGCCCCCTCATCGCGGTGACAGCGCTGTGAGGGCTTGCCGGAGGGTCCTGGCTCACCCCGAAATCTTCTGACGAACGAAGGAACACTCATGGCCAAGAGCCAGTTCGTGCGGACCAAGCCGCACCTCAACATCGGGACGATGGGTCACGTCGACCACGGCAAGACGACGCTGACCGCTGCGATCACCAAGGTGCTCGCGGAGCGCGACCCGAGCGTGAACCGCTTCATCGCCTTCGACGGCATCGACCGTGCCCCGGAGGAGCTGCAGCGCGGGATCACGATCAACATCTCGCACGTCGAGTACGAGACCGCGACCCGGCACTACGCGCACGTCGACATGCCCGGGCACGCCGACTACGTGAAGAACATGATCACCGGTGCCGCGCAGGTGGACGCCGCCATCCTGGTCGTCTCCGCGCAGGACGGCGCCATGCCGCAGACGCGCGAGCACGTGCTGCTCGCGCGCCGGGTGGGCGTGCCGTACCTGGTGGTGGCGCTCAACAAGGCCGACACCGTCGACGACCCGGAGCTGCTCGACCTGGTCGAGCTGGAGGTCCGCGACCTTCTCTCCGAGTACGGGTTCCCCGGCGACGACGTACCTGTCGTCCGGGTGTCCGGGCTGAAGGCGCTGGAGGGCGACCCCGTGTGGACCACCGCGATCAGTGACCTGCTCCACGCGATCGACGGCTACGTGCCGGTGCCCGAGCGTGAGCTCGGTCAGCCGTTCCTGATGCCGATCGAGAACGTCGTCACGATCACCGGCCGTGGCACGGTGGTGACCGGTGCCGTCGAGCGCGGCTCGCTGAAGGTCGGTGACCAGGTCGAGGTCGTGGGTCTCGGCGCGACGGTCACCAGCACCGCGATCGGGCTGGAGACGTTCGGCAAGTCGCTGGAGTCGGCCGAGGCCGGTGACAACGCGGCGGTGCTGCTGCGTGGCGTCAAGCGCGACGAGGTCCGTCGCGGCCAGGTGGTGGCACTGCCGGGCAGCGTACGGCCGCACCGGAGGTTCCGGGCGAACCTGCACGCCCTGTCCACCGCCGAGGGTGGCCGGCACACACCGTTCGCCGCGGACTACCGGCCGCAGTTCTACTTCCGGACCACGGACGTACCCGGCGGGATCGACCTGGGTGACATCGCCCTGGTGATGCCCGGCGACACGATCGAGCTCGGGGTCGAGCTGGAGAAGCCGATCGCGATGGACGTCGGACTCGGCTTCGCGGTCCGGGAGGGTGGTCACACCGTGGCCGCCGGCACCGTGACCGAGCTGCTGGACTGACTCGACAACGGAACGGCCCCCAACCTGTTGGGGGCCGTTTCTGCTGTTCCGGCTAGCTCCGCGGGCGCCACCGCTTCCACAGCGCCTCGCCCTCCGCGCGGATCTTTCCGTCCCACTCCAGCCGGACCAGCGCAGTGATCTGATCCTCGCTGGCGTCCTTGGTCGAGGCGATGAGCGTGACCGGCTCCCTGAGCGGAGCCGGCCGCCGGTAGCGTACGTCGATCCCGGCCGTCACGTAGGCCAGGGACTCCCCCTCGGCCGGCATCCAGCCGTTGAGGAAGGCCTCCTGGTGCACCGCGGCGGCGCTGTGGCAGTCGAGCAGGGTCGCGATGATCCCGCCGTTGAGGAACCCGCCTCCGTTGTCGTGCTGCGGCCACGGCTGGAAGGTCGCGGTCACGCTCCCGTCCAGCTGCGGATAGCTCTTCAGCTGGAGCCCCTCCGCGTTGGCCGGCCCGCACCCGAAGCAGGTCATCGCCGGCCACCACTCGTCCTGCAACGCGATCATCTTCACCGCGCCACCATAACCAGCATCAGCCGATCGCGGTCCGGAAGCCCTCGCGCCAGGTCGGGTAGGACGGCGTCCAGCCGAGCTCACGCTTGGCCTTGGCGTTGGACGACCCCCGCACCGAGGTCATCAGCGCGACCCCGAACTCGCCGATCAGCGGCCGCGCGAGCCAGGCCGGGAGCCGCATCGGGTTTCGGCCACCGACCTGCTCGGCCAGGTAGGGCATCCACTGGTTCACCGGCGCAGGCTCGTCGTCGACGATGTTGTAGACGCCCGGCGCGCCCCGGTCGATGGCCGCGACCGTCGCGGAGGCCACGTCGTCGATGTGGACGAACGACCACACCCCTGTGCCGCCGCCGACCACCGGCATCTTGCCCTTGCGCAGCAGCTCACCGATGGCACCGTCACGGGACGCAGCGTTGCCGGGGCCGTAGAAGTTGCCGTAGCGCAGCACGACGCCTTCGAGGCGGTGTCCTGAGCTTGTCGAAGGGTCGGTCGCCGCAGTGACTGCGGACTCCAGGTGGCGGATCGCCGCCAGGGTGCCCCGCGCCTCCTTGCCGGGGTCTGCGGTGAGCGATGAGGTCTCGTCCTTGACCCAGCCGCCGGTGCGCTCGAGGGTCCAGCCCCCGCCGAAGCTCTGCGCCACGAACCGCCGTACACCGGCCGCCCGAGCCGCCGCCAGCAGGTGGTCGGTGCCCTCGGTGCGCAGCCGGTTGGTCATCGCGAAGTCCTGGTCCCACTTCTTCAGGTTCCCGCTGAGGCTGCCGAGCGCGGTGAGCTGGTGCACGATCACCTCGGGCGAGGCCTTGGTGACGGCGTCGGCAACACTCTGCGGGTTCAGCGGATCCATCACGATCCCGGTCGCGCCCAGGCCGGCCAGGGTCTCGCACCCCGCCTCGTGGCGGGTCGAGCCGTACACCTCGTGCCCGGCGGCCACCAGACGCGGCACCATCCTGATGCCGACCGCGCCGGTTCCGCCTGCGATGAAGATGCGCATTTCATGTTCCTCTCGTCGATGTTTGATCCCACCGACGAAACAACCTGCGCTCCTGTGACAGCTGGCGTAAGGTCCTGCACTCGTGGACCTCGCAACCGCCCATGACGGGCTTCGCCCGCTGATGTTCTCGATCGCCTACCGGATGCTCGGCAGCGTCGCCGAGGCGGAGGACATCGTGCAGGAGGCATTCCTGCGGATGCACCGCAGCACTGAGCAGGTCGACAACCTGGATGCGTACGCCACCACCGTCACCACCCGGATCGCCATCGACACCCTGCGCTCGGCCCGCCACCGACGCGAGCAGTACGTCGGGCCGTGGCTGCCCGAGCCGATCCTGGTCTCCGACGAGGACCCGAGCCACCGCATCGAGCTCGACGAGACCGTGAGCACCGCGTTCCTAGTCCTGCTGGAGTCGCTCACACCCGTCGAGCGGGCGGTGTTCGTGCTGCGCGAGGTGATGGGCTACGACTACGAGGACATCGCCCCGATCGTCGACAAGAGCGCGACCAACTGCCGCCAGATCTTCACCCGCGCCCGCAAGCGGATCGCCGACGGTACGCCACGTTTCGAGCCCTCACCCGAGCGCCGCGACCAGCTCGCCGCACAGTTCGTCGCCGCGCTGTCGGAGAAGGACATCAGCGGCCTGGAGCGGCTGCTCGCCGACGACGTCGTGTTCGTCGCCGACGGTGGCGGCCGGGCTCCTGCCATCCAGAAGCCGATGCTCGGCGCCGTCGCCGTCGCCCGCTTCCTGCTCGGACTCATGCGTCAGGGCGAGCGCTTCGGCGTCCGTCTCGAGGTCTCTCACGCCAACGGTCAGCCGGCGATGCTCACCCGCGGCGCCGACGGCGCCCTGCTCGGCGTCATCGCGCTCGACGTCGACGGCGGCCGGATCGTCCGCATGCACAACGTGCTCAACCCGGACAAGCTCGGCCACCTGGGCGAGGTCGGCGACCTCTTCGCGCTGCTCGCGGAGCGCTAACCCTCCAGATACGTACGCAGCGACTGGTCGACCAGCGGCCGCCCCAGCGCTCCGTCCGCCAGCGCGTCACGCAACGCGGAGACCGAGTCCAGGTCGCCGACGAGGCCGACGAGCTCACCGACCTCCTCGCCGATCTCGGCGGGCGTGGTCGCCGCGACCGGCCGGTCCAGGAGCAGCGGGCAGTCGACCGGACCGCCCTCGGGCTCGGGATGGCCGAGAGCGGCGACCCAGCAGCCGATCTCGAAGCGCAGCGGCGCGCCCGGGCCGGCACCTTGGGCGCGCAGGTCGATGTACCAGACGATGTCGTCGCTCTTGGGGTCGCCGAGCCGGTGATGGCCCTTGCGCAGCGGCATGCCGCCGGCCTTGAACGCCTTGGTCGCCGCCGTCCGGGCTGCCTTCTGGTCCACCGTGGCGCCTAGAAGTCGAGGTCGGTCTCGGAGAGCTGACCGCCCCCGGCGACGATGAACTCCTTGCGCGGAGCGACGTCGGAGCCCATCAGCAGGTCGAAGACCGCCGCCGCCTCGTCGGCGTCGTCCAGCGTCAGCCGGCGAAGGGTCCGGTGACGGGGGTCCATCGTGGTCTCGGCCAGCTGGTCGGCGTCCATCTCACCCAGACCCTTGTAGCGCTGCACCGGGTCCTTCCAGCTGACGTTCTTCTTCTTCAGCTCGGCGAGCTTCCGCTGCAGCTCCGGGTCGGAGTAGGTGTAGATGTACTTCTCCATCCCCTTCTTCGGGTTGGAGATCTCGATCCGGTGCAGCGGCGGGACCGCGGTGTAGACCTTGCCGGCGGCGATCAGCTCGGGCATGTATTTGAAGAACAGGGTCGCCAGCAGCGTACGGATGTGGGCGCCGTCGGAGTCGGCGTCGGCCATGAAGATGATCTTCCCGTAACGCGCCGCGTCCAGGTCGAAGCTGCGCCCCGTTCCTGTCCCCACCACCTGGATGATCGAGGAGCACTCGGCGTTCTTCAGCATGTCGCCGACCGAGGCCTTCTGGACGTTGAGGATCTTGCCGCGGATCGGCAGCAGCGCCTGGAACTCCGAGTTGCGGGCCACCTTGGCGGTGCCGAGCGCGGAGTCACCCTCGACGATGAACAGCTCGGCGCGGTCGTCGGTGGTGCGGCAGTCGGCGAGCTTGGAGGGCAGCGCGGAGGACTCCAGCGCGTTCTTGCGCCGCTGGTTCTCCTTCTGCTGACGCAGCGAGAGGCGGGTCTTGGAGGCGGCGTAGACCTTCTCCATCACCAGCTTGGCCTGCTGCTTCTGGGCGCCACGGGACTCGGTGAGGAACGTCTTCATCTCGGCGGCGACGACCTTGCGCACCACGCTGCGAGCCGCCGGGGTGCCGAGGATCTCCTTGGTCTGGCCCTCGAACTGGGGCTCGGCCAGGCGCACCGTCACGACGGCGGTCAGGCCCTCGAGGACGTCCTCCTTGACGATGTCCTTGTCGTTGACCTTGAGCACCTTGGCCGCGCGCATGGCGTCGTTGAAGGTCTTGGTCAGCGCGTTCTCGAAGCCGCTGACGTGGGTGCCGCCCTTAGGGGTGGCGATCACGTTGACGAAGGAGCGGATCTCGGTGTCGTAGCCACTCCCCCACCGCACCGCGATGTCGACGCCGAGCTCGCGCTCGACGTCCTGCGGGGTCATGTGGCCGGCGTCGTCGAGCATCGGCACGGTCTCGGTGAAGGTGTCCGACCCCTGCAGACGGAGTACGCCGCTGACCGGCTCGTCCTTGGCCAGGAAGTCGACGAACTCGGCGATGCCGCCGTCGTGACGGAACTTCTCCTCGACCGGATCAGTTCCGGACAGGTCGCGGATGACCAGCTCGAGCCCGGGGACGATGAAGGAGGTCTGCCGAGCACGGCCGAGCAGGCCGTCGAGCTCGAAGCGGGCGTCCTTGGTGAAGATCTGCCGGTCGGGCCAGAACCTGACCCTGGTGCCGGTCTTGCCCTTGGCGACCCGCTTGCCCTTGCGGCTCAGGCCGCTCTGCGGCGTGAAGCCGGCCGTCGGGCCGTCGCCGTCGAACACACCCGGCACACCGCGACGAAACGACATCCCCTGCTGGGCCGGGGAGCGGTCCACATCGATGTCCATCCGGCTGGAGAGCGCGTTGACGACCGAGAGGCCGACGCCGTGCAGACCACCGGTCGCGTTGTAGGAGCCACCGCCGAACTTGCCGCCCGCGTGCAGCTTGGTCGCGACCACCTCGACGCCCGGGAGCCCGGTGCGGGGCTCCTTGTCGGTCGGGATGCCGCGGCCGTCGTCGTAGACCTCCACCGAGCCGTCGGGGTGCATCGTGACCTCGACATGGCCGGCCACCCCGGCAAGCGCCTCGTCGACGCCGTTGTCGATGATCTCCCACAGGCAGTGCATGAGGCCACGGGTGTCGGTCGAGCCGATGTACATACCGGGACGCTTGCGAACCGCCTCCAGGCCCTCGAGGACGAGGAGGTGCGCGGCGTTGTAGGTGTTGTCAGAGATGATCGGCTCCTGGCTGTACTGCGTTGCTGCGATGGTGCTCGGGGGATTGCGGCGAGGTGCTGCTCGAATGAAATCTACCGTGCGACACGCCCGGCTCTCACGCAGGCACGCGGCAACCGGCCCCGGCACCATCCGGCGGCACACGTACGTCGTGATCGGTCCGTTACGCGGAACTTGCGGGTTTCGATGCACGAAATGATCGATTGACAGGTAAGAATGTCTGTCACGGACAGCGATGTCCCGTGGGGTAGGTCCGACCCGGATCCCCAACCCGGAGCGACAACTGCAAGGATTAGAGGTGCGACGGAGGTAAGAGTCCGCGAGGAAACGCTAGCGATCTAGGGAATCTTCCACGACTCACGTACGTTATCCCGGCGCAATCATGATCAGAAATGAGGCCGATGTGACCACTGCCGTTGCCACCAGCTCGCCGCTCACGTCCGAGGACCGTTGCGACCGGTGCGGAGCGCAGGCCTACGTACGCGCGGAGCTCCACTCCGGCGGCGAACTGCTGTTCTGCGCCCACCACGCCCGCGAGCACGGTGAGAAGCTCAAGGAGATCGCCAGCTCGATCACCGACGAGACGCACAAGCTCACCGAGAAGAACTGACCCCACCCACCAACTCCCCGGAGGCCCGGACCACGACGGTCCGGGCCTCCGGCGTCTCCTGACCGGGCCGTTGGGGCTAGGGTCACCCCGTGACTCTCCCTGAATGGACCGTCGAAGTTCTCGTCGCCCTGGTCATCGCCTTCGGCATCGCCGGCATCATCGTCCCCGTCCTCCCCGGAGGAGCACTGCTGGTCGCCGCCGCGATCCTCGGCTGGGCCATCTGGCTGGGAGAGCCCACCGGGTGGGTGATCTTCGGCATCTCCGCCGCCTTCATCGCCATCGGGCTGGTCACCAAGTACGCCATCCCCGGCAAGCGCCTCAAGGACTCCGGGATGCCGCTGTCCACCCAGATCGTCGGCGCGATCCTGGCCATCATCGGCTTCTTCGTGATCCCCGTCGTCGGTGTCTTCGTCGGGTTCCCCCTCGGCGTCTTCCTCGCCGAGCTGCGCCGCCACGGCGGCGACGCGGGCGACGCCTGGGCCTCGACGTGGCACGCGCTGAAGGCGATCGGCCTGTTCATCCTCATCGACGCCACCGCCGCCACTCTCGCGACCATCACCTGGGTCGTCGGGCTGTTCCTCACCTGACCCGCCCCTCCCCCGCCGAGTCGGTGGTTCTGGCGGGCCGAGAAGGTAGTTGTGGGCGACGAGACTGCGGTTTCGTCGCCCACAAC